>NZ_JAFKRK010000001.1:0-97835 GCF_019038535.1 Synechococcus sp. CCAP 1479/9
CCAGGAGGTGGCGAAGGTGGTGCCGGTGAGCCAGCCGCCCAGGGCCAGATAGGCCGTGGGGAAGAGCAGCAGACCGGACCACCCCACGAAAACGAAGCGGTCGCGCTTGAGCCAGTCGTCGAGGACGTCGAACCATCCACGCGTGGCCGGTGCACGCCCTAGGGCGATCGTCATGGGTGAAAGCGGTGCGGATGACCCGCAGGGCTGTGGGTTACCGGGGGATGGTAACAACGTTGATCCGCCTCCCGCGCCGGGCGACATGGGCTGAAACTGACGCCTCCGGCACGCTTCGCGGCAGGATGGCGGCCCATCGCCCCCTCTGACCGCATGGCTTCGCCCGGCGTCGCTTCCCCTTCGGCCGACGAGCAGGTGCTGGAGCAGCCGGTGCTCGGCTCCCGGCGTCTCTCCAACCTGCTGGTGGCTGCGGCCGTGACCATCGGTGGCATCGGCTTCGTGCTCACCAGTGCCTCCAGCCGGTTCGGCCGTGACCTGCTGCCCATTGGCCATCCCGCCGCCCTGGTCTGGGTGCCGCAGGGGCTGGTGATGGGCCTCTACGGCGTGGCGGCGCTGCTGCTGGCCACCTACCTCTGGCTGGTCATCACCATTGATGTGGGCTCTGGACTGAACCGTTTCGACCGCGGGTCCGGGGAAGCCCGCATCAGCCGCCGCGGCTTCCGCCAGCTGATCGAGGTGGTGATCCCCCTGCGGGAGATCCAGGCGGTGAAGGTGGAGGTGCGGGACGGCCTCAGCCCCCAGCGACGCCTGGCCCTGCGGGTGCAGGGCCGAAGGGACATGCCCCTGACCCGGGTGGGGGAGCCGATGCCCCTGGCGGATCTGGAGCTGGCCGGTGCCCGCCTGGCCCGTTTCCTGGGCGTCCCCCTGGAGGGCATCTGACGATGCGGTCCACCACGAAAGCCGCCGGCCTCGGCTGGCGCCTGCTGCTTCTGGTGCTGCTGGGCCTGACCCCCCTCGGCCTGGCGGCCTGCGCCGCCGACACCGGCAACCGACCCATGGGCTGCGAAGCGGCCACCACCCCCTGTCTCAAGGGCACGGCCGTGGTGGCGATGGAGACCAGCAAGGGGCCGGTGGAGCTGACCCTCGATGGGGCGACGTCCCCGCTTACGGCCGGAAACTTTGTCGATCTCGTCCGCCGGGGCGTGTACAACGGCACGGTCTTCCACCGGGTGGTGAAGGAGCCGGTCCCGTTCGTGGTCCAGGGCGGTGACCCCAGCAGCGCCGATCCCAAGGTGCCCGCCAGCGACTACGGCTCGGGCGGCTTCGTCGACCCGGCCAGTGGCGAGTCCCGGCGCATCCCCCTGGAGCTCAAGCTCGACGGCGAGCAGGAACCCCGCTACGGGGAGGAGATCACCTCCCCGACCGTCACCCGCCAGCTGGCCCTCAGCCACGAGCGTGGCGCCGTGGCCATGGCCCGCTCGAACGATCCCAATTCGGCCAGCGCCCAGTTTTACGTGGCCCTTCAGGCCTTGCCCGAGCTGGACGGCCGCTACGCGGTGTTCGGCCGGGTCAGCAAGGGGATGGACGTGATCGACCGGATCCAGCAGGGGGACAAGCTGATCCGGGCCCGGGTGATCGAAGGCGGCACGCTGGTCCAGAACAAGAAGCCCTGAGGTCGCCTGTGGCGGAACCGGCTGCCTTCAGGCCGGGACCCGCTTGTCGGAGACGGTGGCCTTGAGCAGCTCGGTGTTCACCCCCGAGGCCCGCTCCAGCGCCACCTTGCCCGTGCGGGCGATCTCGAGGATGCCGTAGGTCTCGAGCAGGCGCTCCAGGGCCACCAGCTTGCCCGGATCCCCCACCACCTCGAGGGTGAGGGCATCGTCGGC
Organism: Synechococcus sp. CCAP 1479/9; assembly: GCF_019038535.1. Lineage (NCBI taxonomy): Bacteria > Bacillati > Cyanobacteriota > Cyanophyceae > Synechococcales > Synechococcaceae > Synechococcus > Synechococcus sp. CCAP 1479/9. The sequence continues at coordinate 1,842 of NZ_JAFKRK010000001.1, forward strand.
CACATCCACCACCTTGGCCCGGAACACCTGTACCAGATCGAAGATGGCGCCGCGGTTCTCGGCCGGTGCCGCCACCTTCAGCAGCATCAGCTCCCGCTCCACGGCAGGAATGGTGGAGAGGTCAATGACGCCAAGCACGTTGATCAGCTTGTTGAGCTGCTTGGTCATCTGCTCGAGGGTGCGGTCGTCCCCTTCCACCACCATCGTGAGCCGGGACATGCCGCGGTGCTCGGCCGGCCCCACCGCCAGGCTCTCGATATTGAAGCCCCGCCGGGCGAACAGACCGGAGATGCGGCTGAGGGCCCCCGATTCGTCTTCCACCAGCACCGAGAGGGTGTGCTTCATGTCGGGGTCGGGAGCGGAGTGCTGCGGGGGACCGGAACGGCGACCGGGATGGTCCTCCCAAAACTACGCGCCGGGGTGAGCCCTGGAGTCAGCCGTTCCCCAGACGTTCCAGCCACGGGAGCACCGCGCCGTGGAAGGCGTCGGGGGTTTCGTCGTGGGGACAGTGGCCGCACTGGGCAATGACCTGCAGGACGAGGTCGCTGCGCAGGCCGAGGCACTGCCGGGCCACCTCCACCGGCACCAGCCGGTCCTGGCCCCCCCAGATCAGCAGGGTGGGCCGCCCCGGCCGCTGCAGCAGGGAGACGGCCGTGGCCCGATGGGGCCGCAGGGCCATGCCGATGCTCATCGCCCGCAGGGCCCGCACCGCGCCGGGCCGCCGGGCGGGGCGGGCGATCACCCGGCGCAGCTCCTGGTCACCGATCACCGGGTGGTGGTAGGCCGACTGGATGCCCAGGTCGAGCAGCGGGGAATGGGCCAGCAGGGGCACCACCAGCTCCAGGGGAAGCAGCCGCAGCAGCAGCTGGATCCCCCGCCGCTTCAGGCGCCGCCGCCAGGGCCGGCGCCGGGGCTGCCGCCGCTGGGCCATCAGCAGGCTGGGGTCGGGGAGGGGGGCCGCCACCACGGCGCGCACCCAGGTGGGGAAGAACACGCTGCAGGTGAGGGCCACCAGGCCGCCGAGGGAATGGCCCACCAGCACCGCCGGCCCGCCGACCACCTCCGCCAGGAACGCCTGCACCTGGCGAGCCCAGAGCCGGTTGTCCAGGGCTTGATGGCGATGGGTCCCCGGTTGGCTGGAGGCACCGAAGCCGATCAGGTCGAGCCCGTAGACGCACCACCCCGCCGCCGCCAGGGCACCGGCATTGCGGCGCCAGTGGCCGCTGCCGGCCCCGAAACCGTGCAGCAGTACCACGGCCGGCCGGCCGCTTTCCCCCAGGCGGCGCCAGTGGCAGCCGTGGCCCTTCCAGGTCCAGAGGGCGTGCTCCCCCCAGTCGGCCCCCTCCGGCGCCGGGCCCTCCCCGGAGGCAGGCTGGGGGTCGGCGGACGACACCGATGGCTGCGGCAAGGATCCGGACGTGAGCGGACCTGATCACTATTGCGAAGGGGCGGCCGTGCTGGAGACCGGTGACGGATTCTTCCGGCCCGCCTCCCGGCCGGCCAGGGACTTCGGCGTCCTGCTGGTCCGGAGCCTGGCCGCCGGGGCGGCGGGCGGGTCCGTGCGGGTGCTCGATGGCATGGCGGGCTGCGGCATCCGGGCCCTCCGCTATGGCCTCGAAGGGGGCGCCACGGCGGTGTGGGCCAACGACGCCGACCCCGACCGGCTGCCGCTGCTGGAGCGGAATCTCGCCGGCCTGCCGGCGGCGGTGGAACGGCAGGTGGGTGCCGCCACGGCCCAGCAGCTGCTGGCGGGCTGCCTGGTCGAGGGGCGCCGCTTCGAGCTGGTGGATCTCGACGCCTTCGGCTGTCCCGCCGCCCTTGTTCCCCTGGCCCTGGAGGCGGTGGCCTTCGGCGGGGTGCTCTACCTGGCCAGCACCGATGGACGCTCCGCCACGGGCCACGACCGCCGGGCCGCCCTGCGCCGTTTCGGCGCCGCCGCCCGGGCCCACCCCGCCAGCTGGGAGATGGCCCTGCGCCTGCAGCTGGGGCTGCTGGCCCGCAGCGCCTGGGCGATGGGCCGCGGCATCACCCCCCTGCTCAGCTTCAGTGAAGGACGGGCCTTCCGCACCGCCCTGCGGCTGGAACGCCACCCCGCCCGCGGCGAGGAGGGTCAGCTGGGCCTGGTGGCCCACTGCCACGGCTGCGGGGACCAGCAGGTGCAGAGCCTGGGACGGCTGGGGCGGTGGCGGCCCTGCGGCTGCCCCGGGGCGCCATCCGGTGAGGTCCCGCCCCTGGCGGTGAGCGGCCCCCTCTGGATCGGCCCCCTGCAGGATCCCGCCACGCTCACGACCATGCTCCAGGAGGCCGAGGCCGGCGGTGCCCACCTCGACCGCCCGGGCCGGCGGCTGCTGGAACGGCTCCGGGCCGATCCGGCCACCACCCCCCGCTGCTGGCCCGTGGATGCCATCGCCCGCCGGCTGGGCCAGGGCCCCCCGCCGCTGGCCGACCTGGTGGCGGCACTGTCGGCGCAGGGGTTCGCCTCCGCCGCCAGCGGCGTCATGGCCGGTCAGCTCCGCAGTGAGGCTCCCTGGCCGGTGATCGTGGCCACGGCCCGGGGCCTCGTGGCCGCGACGGCTGCTAGATAGGTACCCCGTTCCCCCTTGTCCGGGCCATGGCCTCTGAAATCTTCGGCACCGCCGCCATCTTCTGGGTGCTGATCCCCGTCGGCCTGGCGGGCGGCGCCCTGCTGCTCAAGCTCCTCAACGACTGAAGTCCCGGATCGCGCCGGCGCCGGACGCACCACTAGGCTCAGCCCGCTTCCTTTGCTGGGGTCCATGAAGGTTCTTGTCATCGGCGGAACAGGAACCCTCGGTCGCCAGATCGCCCGTCGCGCCCTTGACGCGGGCCATGTCGTGCGCTGTGTGGTGCGGTCGCCGCGCAAGGCCGCCTTTCTCCAGGAATGGGGCTGCGACCTCACCCGTGGTGACCTGCTCGAGCCCGACAGCCTCGATTACGCCCTCGAGGGCCAGGAGGCGGTGATCGACGCCGCCACGGCCCGGGCCACCGATGGCGGCAGTGCCTACGACATCGACTGGGCCGGCAAGCAGAACCTGTTCGCGGCCTGTGGCCGGGCCGGTCTGCGCCGGCTGGTGTTCGTCTCCCTGCTCGATGCGGCCCGCCACCGCAGCGTGCCGCTGATGGACATCAAGGCCTGCACGGAGGACTGGCTCGAGGCCTCCGACCTCGACTACACGATCCTGCGCTGCGTCGCCTTCATGCAGGGCCTGATCAGCCAGTTCGCCATCCCGGTGCTGGAGAGCCAGACCGTCTGGGTGAGCGGGGCCCCGACCCCGATCGCCTACATGAACACCCAGGATGTGGCGCGCTTCGCCGTGGCCGCCCTGGAGCGTCCGGAGACGGTTCGGCAGGCGTTCCCCGTCGTCGGTCCCCGGGCCTGGACCACCGGGGAGATCACCCAGCTCTGCGAGCGCTACAGCGGCCGCGAGGCCCGGGTGTTCCGGGTGCCACCGGTGCTGCTGCAGCTGATGCAGGCGATCACGGGATTCTTCGAAGCCAGCCTGAACGTGGCCGAGCGCCTCGCCTTCGCCGAGGTGGTGGGGGGAGGCGAGCCCCTTACGGCGCCGATGGAGGCCAGCTATGCCGCCTTCGGTCTCGATGCGGCCGAGACCACCCGCCTGGAGGAGTACCTCAAGGAGTACTACGACACGATCCTGCGGCGCCTGCGGGAGATGGAGTCGGACCTCGACAAGGAAGCCAAGAAGAAGCTGCCGTTCTGAGCGGCCCGGCTCGCCAGTTCGTGTGTACTATTGCGGCGTTTGGCGGCGGCCATGGCGATTTCCCAGATCAAGAACCTGCAGCGGCGTCTGGCCAACCTGGAGGAGGAGGCGATCGCCGAGCTCACCCGCGCCTGCGGCCATGAGCTCTGGGCCTCCCTGGGCTTCGATGCCTTCGACACCCTCGAGGATCCCGACCGCCGTGCCCGGGCCAACTACTACTACGGCCAGCTGCAGACCGTCAGGGAGCTGAAGGACGCGCTGACCGTCTGAGCAGCGCCCCCAGCCGTTGCCGCTCTCCGGGGCTCACCTCCCGCCAGACGCCCGGGGCCAGCCCGGCCAGATCCAGCGGCGGGCCCCCATCCATCAGGTCGATCGCCGTGCGCAGCAGGCGCAGGGTGGGCAGCCCCACCGCCGCGGTCATGCGCCGCACCTGCCGGTTGCGCCCCTCCCGCAGCTCCACCTCCAGCCACGCGGTCGGCACCCGCAGGCGGTGCCTGATCGGCGGATCCCTCTCCGGCAGAGCGGGATCCTCCACCGCCCTGGCCCGGGCCGGCAGGGTGCGGCGTCCCTTCACCATCACCCCCCGGATGAGGCTGTCGAGGGCCGCCTCGGTGATGATTCCCTCCACCTGCACCAGATAGCGGCGCCAGTGACCCCAGGCCGGATCGGTGAGCCTGGCCTGGAGACGGCCATCGTCGGTGAGTACCAGCAGTCCTTCGCTGTCCGCATCCAGCCGGCCGGCGGCATAGACGCCGGGACGATCGATGTGGTCCGCCAGGCTGCCCCAGGCGCTGCCGGGTTCGGGCCGGAACTGGCTGAGCACCCCGTAGGGCTTGTGGAAGAGCAGGGTGGTGGTCACCGCCGCTGCTGTCAGGAGCTTTCCCTGGCCCGCCAGAGGTTGACCACGCCGATCGAGATCAGCAGCAGGCCCAGATCCATCGCAATGGGGGGAAGGATCATGGGGGCTGGATGCGGGCGGCGGGCCGACCCTATCGCTCCGTACCGGCCTGCGTGTGGCGGGGGGGGGGGGCGACCCGGCGTCGGGTCTGGCGCCGGGAGGTGGGGCACGCTAGGCGCCTAAGCTGGTGGACTGTTGTTGTCCTTACGCCAGCCTTCCCGCATGATCGAAACGTCCGGTGTGATCGAAAAGGAGCAGGGCAACGGGTTTTACCTCGTCACCCTCGAGCAGCCTGCCGGTCACCAGTGCCTCTGCCGGGCGGCGGGCAAGCTCACCAAGTTCCGCATCAAGCTTCTGGCCGGCGACAAGGTGCTGGTCGAGATCAGCCCCTACGACCTGACCCGTGGGCGCATCACCTACCGGGAACGCAATGCCGGCGCCACCGGCCCCCGGCCCGGCGGCAACCGCCCGGGCGGTCCCCGACGCCGCTGAGCCTGGCCCGGCCAGCCAGTTCCCTGCCCCCCAGAACTCCGGAGACGTTCCATCTCCGGAGACCTCAGATCTCCAGCAGTCCGTCGGTTTCCGGTCGGCGATCCAGGTGCAGGTCCCTCGGCACCATCAGCACGTTGGCCTGAAGCAGTTCGGGGTGGTCCTCAAGGGTGAGGAGCCACTCACGGAATTCCTCGTTGATGGCGTAGCTGTCCTCGAACAGCTCACGGCCGTCCAGGGCGGCCCTGCGGGCCAGGGCCCAGCAGACGGCCACGGTCACACGTCGATGGACCGCCGCATCGAGCGGGGTATCGGAAAAACCGTCGTGATCGCTGGCGTCGTCTCTTGGCCTGTCCATCGGGGTGATCTCGGTGGATGTCCTGTGGTGCCCACGTTGGCGGCTGGTGGGCGCAACGACGGTGTTGGTTGTCACATCGTTGCAGGAAAAGCGCCGGCAACAAGCCAATCAAAGCCAAAAATTAAGCCGATGGGCGACTTCAGGCCGACCGGCGCCCGATGTTCGGCAGCACGGGGCCGCTGACGCTGATCATCCGCCCGGCGTCGTCCGCCAGGGCCTGCAGCGGCAGTCGCTCGCCGCTGCCCGACGGGCTGCCCCCGGCGGCTGCCATCTCCGACGGGCGCGGGCGGATCACGTAGGGCTCGCTCACGGTCCAGCCCCGGGCGTAGCCGATCAGCAGCGGATCGGCCGGAGCGAACACATAGGACGGTCGCCGTGGGATGGATTCCTGACCGGAGCGATCCCCGTCCATGCGCACGGCCCTGGTGATCGCCTGCACGAAGCGGCTGCGGGTGACCACGGTGGTGAGGTAGGCCACCACCCGCAGCCGCGGGGCGTCGAAGCCTTCGGCGCACATGTCGATGCTCACCAGCCAGTCGGCGTCTCCGGCCTGGAACGCGGCCAGGTGGCGGGCGGCCTCCGGATCCTGGGAGTGCACCAGGTGCACCCGGTCCCCCTCCTGGGCCAGCAGGTCGGCGATGGCGCCGGCGTGGCCGATGTCGCGGGCCACCACCAGCCCGCCGGCCCCCGGATGCTCCAGCCGCACCCTCTCCAGGCGGCGGCGGGCCTGGAGCAGCAGCCGCAGGGCGATCCCGCCCCGATCCCCGGGCCGGATGGCCCGACGCAGGTTGCGGGCCCGCCAGCTCTCCCGCTGCTCCGCCGACAGGGGGGAGGTCTCGCGCTCGCGGCCGTCCTCCGGTCGCCCGTGTTCCACCCAGCCGTCCTGGAAGCGGAATTCCAGGGGCCGCACGTCGCCGGCGGCGATCAGGGCCCGGGGCTCGACGCAGAGGTCCGGGATGATCCGCTCGGCCGGCCCGTCCTGGTCATGCATCCGGATCCGACGGGCGGCACAGAAGCCGAGGTTGTCGGCGCGGAAGGGGGTGCCGGTCAGCCCCAGCCGCAACCGGGCGCCGCCGCTGAGGCTGCTGAAGGCGTGGCCCCAGGCCGTGGCCTCCGGTTCCAGGGGATCGACGCCCAGGTGATGCACCTCGTCGGCGATCGCTAGCCAGGGTCGGCCCGCCAGCAGGCTGCCCAGCTCCCGCTCCAGGCGCTGGCGGTGCAGGGCCGCCGCCTGGTAGCTCAGCAGCAGCCCCTGGCCGGCGGGCGACGGGGGGGCTTCCCCCGGGGCGTCCCATTCCCGCAGGTCCAGGCCGAGGCGGGCGGCGGCATTGACCCACTGGCGGCCGATGGCGCTGCGGTGGCAGAAGACCACGAACCGCTCCAGCCGGCCCTCCCGCTGCAGCTGCCGGAAGGCGAGCAGGGCCCCCAGGGTCTTGCCGGCACCGGGACCGGCGTGGAGCAGCACGTCCTGGCCGCCGGGGCTCGCCGCCACCAACCGGGCCCGGAGCAGCTGGATCAGGCGCCGCTGCCAGGCCCGTGGCTCGGGGCCGCCGGCGGCCGGGGAGGGGCCAGGTGCCCCGGCATGGCGGCGCAGACCCAGATCGAAGGACGGTGGCGCCATCCATCGATTCTGCTGGGCCGTCCAGGGCCGGGTGGGCGTGTCCGCACATTGGCTGACGGTTGCTTGCCGTCACCGGCGGGTCTGTCTATCGCGGAAGAAGTGTGTGTGGCCTCGCGTTGGTCAAATTGCTGATTCCCAGGGAGACGGCTCCCGGTGAGCGGAGGGTCGCCGCGACCCCCGAGACGGTCAGACGGCTGGTGGCCAAGGGGGCGACCCTGCAGGTGGAACGGGGGGCGGGCCAGGCGGCCGGCTTCCTCGACGCCGACTACGCCGCCGTGGGCGCCGAACTGTGGGACGGGGAGGCCCGGGACTGGGAGATGGCCGATGCCGTGCTCTGCGTCCAGCCGCCGCGTCCCGAGGTGCTGGCCCGCCTCCAGGCCGGGGCCCTGCTGGTGGGGCTGCTGGCCCCCTACGGCGCCACGGCCCTGGTCGATACCCTCAACGACCGGCGGGCCTCCGCCATCGCCCTCGAACTGCTGCCCCGGATCACCCGGGCCCAGTCGATGGATGTGCTCTCCTCCCAGGCCAACATCGCCGGCTACAAGGCGGTGCTGTTGGCGGCGGCGGCCCTTGATCGCTACGTGCCGATGCTGATGACGGCGGCGGGCACGATCCAGCCCTCCCGGGTGCTGATCCTGGGGGCCGGGGTCGCCGGTCTGCAGGCCCTGGCCACCGCCCGCCGCCTGGGCGGCGTGGTCTACGTCTCGGACGTGCGGCCGGCGGTGAAGGAGCAGGTGGAATCCCTCGGCGGGCGTTTCATCGACCCTCCGGCACAGGAGGAGGCCCCGGCCGAGGTGGGGGGCTACGCCCGCCAGGCCAGCGAGGCGTTCCTTGAGGCCCAGCGCCAGCAGCTGGCCGACCAGCTGGCCCTGGCCGACATGGTCATCTGCACGGCCCTGGTGCCCGGCCGCCCGGCGCCCCGCCTGATCAGCGAGGCCATGCTCGACGGCATGCGGCCCGGCGCCGTGGTCGTCGATCTGGCCGTGGCCCAGGGGGGCAACTGTTTCGGCACGATCCCCGGGGCCACGGTGGAGCGCCGCGGCGTGCTGCTGATCGGGGCCGATGGCCTGCCCAGCACCGTGCCCAACCACGCCAGCGCCCTCTACGCCCGCAACGTCGCCGCCCTCATCGAGCACGTGCTCGGGGAGGACGGCTTCCGGCTGGATCCGGAGGATCCGATCCTCGACGGCTGCCTTTTCACCCACGCGGGTGTCTGCCGCCGGGACGACATCGTCCAGCCCGCCGGCCTGTCCCCCATCGGAGCCCGTTCATGAGCCTTCTGACGCAGTCCCTCTGGGTGCTCCTGCTGGGCAGCCTGCTGGGGCTGGAACTGATCGGCAAGGTGCCACCCACCCTGCACACCCCGCTGATGTCGGGGGCCAACGCCATCAGCGGCATCACCGTGCTGGCCTCCCTCACCCTCATCCAGCAGGCCGGGGACAACACGGCCCTGCTGGTGATCGGAGCCCTCTCCCTGGGCTTCGCCCTCTACAACGTGATCGGCGGCTTCCTCGTCACCGATCGCATGCTCGCCATGTTCCGCCGCAAGGGCGACAGCCGATGACTTTCTCCATGGATGCTTTTGCCGCCGGCATCGATCTGGCGGCCGTTCTCCTGCTCGCCCTCGGCATCAAGGGTCTCTCGAAGGTGAGCTCGGCCCGCGGGGCCAACGGCCTGGCCGCCCTGGCCATGGGGCTGGCCGTGGTCGGCCTGCTGATCCAGATCCGCCCCGATCCGATCGCCTGGCTCTGGATCGCCGTCGGCAGTGCCGTCGGCGGCCTGGCCGGCCTGGTCACCGCCCGCCGGGTGCCGATGACCGCCATGCCGGAAACGGTGGCCCTGTTCAACGGCTGCGGTGGCATGGCCTCCCTGCTGGTGGCCATGGGCGTGGCCATCTTCGACACCGGTGATGCCGACATCGTCGCCCTGGTGTCGATCGCCGTGTCGGTGTTCGTCGGCGCCATCACCTTCAGCGGCTCGATCGTGGCCATGGCCAAGCTCCAGGGCTGGCTGGACACCCCCGGCTGGACCCAGAGCCGCCTGCGCCACGGCGTCAACATCTCCCTGGCGGTGCTCTGCCTGGTCTCGGCCCTGCTGCTTCCCGGCGATCCCGGCGGCCTGCCCCTGTGGCTGCTGATGGGGGGCTCCACCCTGCTCGGCATCGGTGTCACCCTGCCCATCGGCGGGGCCGACATGCCGGTGGTCATCTCCCTGCTCAACTCCTATTCCGGGGTGGCGGCGGCGGCGGCCGGTTTCGTGGTGGGCAGCCAGCTGCTGATCGTGGCCGGCGCCATGGTGGGGGCGGCGGGTCTGATCCTCACCCAGGTGATGTGCACCGCCATGAACCGCTCCCTGGTTTCCGTGCTCTTCGGCGGTGCCCTCGGGGCCAGCGCCGGGGCCGTGGGTGGCGGCGGCAGCGAGGCGGGCTACACCCGCATCACCAGCTGCAGTGCCGAGGAATGCGCCATGGCCCTGGAGCAGGCCGAGCGGGTGGTGTTCGTGCCGGGCTACGGCCTGGCCGTGGCCCAGGCCCAGCATTCCCTGCGGGAGCTGGCCAAGCTGCTCGAGAGCCATGGGGTGGAGGTGAGCTACGCCATCCATCCGGTGGCGGGACGCATGCCCGGCCACATGAACGTGCTGCTGGCCGAGGCCGATGTGCCCTACGAGCAGCTGCTGGAGATGGATCTGGTCAACCCCGAGTTCCCCCGCACCGACGTGGTGATCGTGCTGGGGGCCAACGACGTGGTGAACCCCCAGGCCAAGAACGACCCCACCAGCCCCCTCTACGGCATGCCCGTGCTGGAGGTGGACCAGGCCCGCCAGGTGTTCGTGGTCAAGCGCAGCCTGGGTGCGGGCTATGCGGGCATCAACAACGCCCTGTTCGAGATGCCCCAGACCGCCATGGTGTTCGGGGACGCCAAGGCGGTGCTCAACGGCCTGCTCAGCGAGCTGCGCGCGATGGGCGTGGGCAAGGTGAAGGTGGCGGCCTGAGGGTGGGGCCCCGGTCGTGTCCAAGCTCCCCGAGCACCTCGGCCTGAGCCCCTTCCGCCAGCGCTCCCCCTGGATCGGGGGGGATCTGCAGACCCTGCGGGACACCCTGCATCCCCAGCGCTTCCCCCCCGATCGGGCCGAAGCGCTGACCATCCCCCTGGCGGAGGGCGGTCAGCTGCTGGGGCTGCTGGACCGCCCCTCCGGGGCCGCGCCGGCCGCCCTGGTGCTGGTGATGCACGGGCTGGGGGGCTCCAGTGATGGCCCCGGCCCCCGCCGGCTGGCCCTGGCCCTGGTCGCCGAGGGCTTCGCCGTGCTGCGCCTCAACCTGCGGGGGGCCGGCCGGGGCCGGCCGCTCGCCCGGGGCACCTACTGCGCCTGCTGCAGCGAGGATCTGCGTCCCGCCGTGGCCCTGGCCCGCCAGCTGGCCGGCGACCGGCCCCTGTTCGGCGCCGGCATCTCCCTGGGGGGCACGGTGCTGCTCAACGGCAGCCTGGCCGGGCTGGCCTTCGATGGCCTGGTCTGCGTCAGCAGCCCGCTGGAGCTCAATGTCTGCGCCGTCCAGTTCGAGCGACGCCGCAACCGGGTGTACCAGCGCTGGCTGATGCAGCGCCTGCGGGAGCAGACCCTGGCCGATCCGGGCGGGCTGCAGGAGGCCGAACACCGGGCGCTGGCGGGGCCCGCTCGGGCCCGCACGATCCGGGCCTTCGATGCGGCCATCACCGCCCCGCGCTGGGGTTTCGCCTCGGTGGCCGCCTACTACGACGCCGCCAGCCCCCTGGCGCCCCTGATCGCGGGCCGGCCCCTGCCCCCCACCCTGCTGCTCCATGCCGGTGACGACCCCTGGGTGCCGGTCAGTCCGCTGCGCCAGCTGGCGGCCGCGCTACCCGGCCGCGCCAGCGCAGGACCGGTTCCCACGGTGGTGATCACGCCCCATGGCGGCCACAACGGCTTCCATGCCCCCGGTGACGGACCGGCCTGCTGGGCCGATCGCCTGGCGGTGAGCTGGCTGAAGCGCCTCAGTCGGGCGGAAGGGGACGGCTGAAGGGGGTGCGCCGCACGATCCACTCCTCGATCGGCACCCCGCCGATGACGTGTTCGTGGACGATGCGCTCGATCCGCTCGGGGGTGACACCCCCGTAGGTGAGGCCTTCCGGCCAGATGAGCAGCACCGGGCCCTCGCAGCAGACGCGCAGGCAGTCGGCCTTGGTGCGCAGCACCACCCCCTGGGGCCGGCCGGGGTCTTCGAGGCCCAGGTCCCGCACCAGCTGCTTGAGGCGGTTCCAGCTGGCCGCACCGACGGCCGGATCGCCGCAGAGCGCCTTGGTGGGGGTGGCGCAGAGCAGCAGGTGGTGCTGGACCCCGCTCACGCCGGCAGGGCCGGCGCCGGATGGCTGCGGAGCGCGGCGGCGGCCTCCCGGGTGGCCTGGCGGGCCCAGGCGTCCACCGCCAGCACGTCGTCGAGGCTGGGGGTGCCGTGGTGATCGGCGCGGTGACGGTCGCAGACCCGCTCGATCAGCTTGGGGATGGCCAGGAAGGGGATCGCCTCCTCCAGGAACAGGGCCACCGCCTGCTCGTTGGCGGCGTTGAGCACCGCGGGCATGGTGCCGCCGGCCCGGCCGGCGGCGTAGGCCAGGGCCATGCAGGGGTACTTCTCCCGGTCGGGGGCGCGGAAGGTGAGCTGGCCCACGGCGGTGAGATCGAGGCGGCGCCAGGGGGTCTCCAGCCGTTCCGGCCAGCTGAGGCAGTAGAGCAGGGGCAGCTTCATGTCGGGCCAGCCCAGCTGGGCCAGCACCGAGGAATCGGCCAGCTCCACCATCGAGTGGATGATGCTCTGGGGGTGGATGACGATCTCGATGTGGTCGTAGTCGAGGCCGAACAGGTAGTGGGCCTCGATCACTTCCAGCCCCTTGTTCATCAAGGTGGCCGAATCCACCGTGATCTTGCGGCCCATGCTCCAGTTGGGATGGCTGGTGGCATCGGCCACCGTGGCCTTGGCCAGATCGGCGGCGGGCCAGTCGCGGAAGGCGCCGCCGGAGGCGGTGAGCTGGATCCGCCGCAGGCCCGGGGTGGGCACGCCGGTGGAGAGGCGGGCGGTGTCCGCCCAGGGGGTGCCCTGCAGGCACTGGAACAGGGCCGAATGCTCCGAATCGGCGGGCAGCAGCCGGCTGCCGCTGCGCTGCAGTTCGGGCAGCACCACCGGGCCGGCGGCGATCAGGGTTTCCTTGTTGGCCAGGGCCAGGTCCTTGCCGGCGCGGATCGCCGCCAGGGTGGGCAGCAGCCCGGCGCAGCCGACGATGCCGGTCACCACCAGATCGGCGCTGGCCCAGGCCGCCGCGGCACAGAGGCCGTCGGAGCCCCCCAGGAGCTCGGGCAGACGGGCGGGACGCCGGGCCGGTTCGAGGTCCGCCAGGCGGCCGGCCAGCTCGCCGAGCCGGCCGGCATCGGCCAGGGCCACCACCTCCGGGGCATGGCGGAGGATCTGCTCCACCAGCAGATCCAGGTTGTTGCCGGCGGTGAGGGCCACCACCTTGAAGCGATCGGGAAACTCCTCGACGATCTCCAGGGTCTGGGTGCCGATCGATCCGGTGGAGCCCAGAACGCTGATGGCCTTCACGCGCGGCTCCCCCATCGGGTTCGTGGGCTCCCAGTGTCCCATCCCCGGCCGCCGTCCCCGCTGGCTTAACTGGGGCCACACCGATCCCTTCCCATGTCGTGGCTGCAGCGCTGGAACTTCATCGAGCGGGCCCGGATCGAGCGCCAGCTCTGGGAAGCCTTCGAGCGCCGTGAGGACCTGGAGGCGCTGGTGGAGGACTGCCGCCGGGCTGTGGCGGCCGGCGACGGGGAGCGGGCCTTCCAGCTGGAGGTGTGGCAGACCACCCTTCAGCGGATCCGCAAGATCGAAACCCTGATGGCGGGCAAGCAGCCTGAGTGACGGCCAGGCGGCGTTCAGCCGGGCGTGCCGCAGGCGGCTCCGTTCCGGGTCCCGTTCCGCTGCCAGGCCTGCTGCACCAGGGGCCACACCGCATCGGGCGGCAGGCCGTCCATGCAGGCGTGACGCTCCAGCGGGCAGGCGGGGTTCTCGAAGCGCACCTGGAGGCAGCCGCCGCAGCGCTGCCGGCTGCGGCTGACCCAGACGTGGTCGGCCCGGGGGGCCCAGAGATCCCGGGGGCTGGCGCCGATGCCGTCGGCGTCGGTGCCGAACAGGGCCACCGTGGGGCAGCCGGCGGCGGCGGCCAGGTGCAGCGGGCCGGAATCCACGGCGATGCAGAGCCGGCTGCGGGCCAGGGCCCCCACCAGCACCGGCAAGCTGAGGCGTCCGCGCAGATCCCGCATCCCGGTGCGGGCCAGCAGGGCCCGCTCGAGCCGGTCGCCGGGCCGGCGCGCTTCGGCGGGGGGAGGGCCGCCGATCAGGCCGATCGATCCGGCCGGCAGGCCCATCTCCCGGTGCAGGCGCTCGAGCAGGACCAGCCAGTGCTCCAGGGGCCAGAGCTTGGCGGGCCGCTCGCCGTTCACGGCGATCAGCACCGGCGGCAGCCCGGGGGGGGCGGGCTCGGCGGGCAGCTCCACCCGCTCGAACGCCGTGTCGACCCAGGCGATGCGGCAGTGCAGTTCGCGGATGCTGTTGCTGCCGATCCAGCCGCGGTAGCGCTCCACCAGGGAGGGACTGGCCCAGTGGGGATCGAGGGCGAGGGCGTGGAGGGGGTGGTCGCCGGCGGGGATCGTTGCCGCTCCGACCACGAAGCGCGGCTCCAGGGCCTGGGCCCAGGCGGGGCTGTGGGGGGCGTGGCCGTCGGCGTTGATCACCAGATCCACCCCGTCCCCCCGTCCTTTCTCCGGGAGGGTTCGGCGCCACTGCCGCAGGGCCGGCAGGGCCGCCGGGCCCTGCTCCGCCAGGGGAAGGCTGGCGTCGATCCAGGGATTGAGCCGCTCCAGCTCCCGGGTGCGCTGGCTGCCCACGTAGGTGAGCAGGGCGTCGGGATACTTGTGGCGCAGCCCCCGCAGCAGCGGCTGGAGCACCACATAGTTGCCCAGCTTGGCGGCGCCGAGCACCACGATCCGGGGCCGTGGGCCGAGATCCTCGTCCCGGAAGCGGCGCATCAGGCGGGGCAGGGTGTTCATGGCCGCCCCGCGCCGACAGAACCGACGGGTTCAGGCGCCGGCGCAGGGGCCGCTTCGAGGTCCCACTGGCTCAGCCAGCGGCGCATCCAGGTGCCCCGGTGGGGCTGGTCGAGACGTCGCCGGCTGTGGAGCCAGAGGCTGTTGAGCAGGAAGGTGGTGCGATTGCAGGCCTTCAGCCGGCCGTCGCTGGCGATGGTGGCGCTGGCAATGGGGTTGGCCTGCTGCTGCCGCCGCTGCAGGGCCTCCGGGGCGATCCACTCGATGGTGGGGCAGCCGCGCAGGCGCTCGGCGTAGTCCAGGTCTTCGCAGTAGGCCGGGTGGAAGTTGGCATCGAACAGGCCCACCCGGTTCCAGGCGGCCGGGGTGAGGGCGAAGGCGGAGAACTCCTGGGGGGCCGGCAGCAGTGGCAGGAACTGGGGGCGGGAGGGATCGACGCGCCCAACCACCTCCGCCAGGACGCCAGGGGAGAAGACCACGTCGTTGTTGACCAGCAGGGCGAAACCGGCTTCCGGAAAGGAGGTGAGGATCGCGTTCCAGCTGGAGGCGACCCCCTGGTTGCCGAAGGGCCGCGCCACCCGCACCCGGGCGACGCCGGCGGGGGGCTGCTGCTCCAGCCGGGCCAGCAGCCGCTGCAGGGCGTCGCTGTCGGCCAGGCCGGAGCCGATGCTGTTGTCGACGATGGCGAGGGTCTCGACGGGGTGGTCGAGGCTGTCCAGCAGGCGCTGCAGCAGATCGGGGCGGTTGAGGATCGGCACCCCCAGCAGGGGGATGGCGCCCGTCGCCGTGGTGTGGGGAGTGACGCCATCCAGCTGCCGCCAGAAGTCGTCGACGGGGGAACGGTCTCCGCTGAGGGAGGCGTACTGGGCCAGGCAGCCCCAGAGATCGGGATTGGTGAGATCCCGGCGGCCGGGGGAGGCGGGCAGGTGGGAGAAGTAGGTCTTGCTCCAGAGAAGGAGAAGGGACCTGGCGGCGGCCAGGTCCCCCTTCTCCAGGCAGGTGACGTAGTTACGGGCGAAGCGGGCCTGTTCCAAGGTGACCACGGGTGGCTGGGGTCATCAGCCGAAGGTGATGGAATCGCCCCTGGTGGAGATGAAGGCCGTCTGGCTGTCATCGAAGACGTATTCTTCGCCGCCGATGATGAGCAGATCGCCATCGCCGGCCCCGAAGATCTGGGTGCCGCTGCCGATGTCCCCCCTACTGAAGAAGGAGACCTGATCAACGTTGGCATCGTTGCCGAGGTCGATCCAGGTGTTCTGCACCCGGGCGGAGAAGTCCAGCACATCCGCGCCCTGGCCGAGCAGGACGGTGGAGTCGGAGACCCTGCCCCCGAAGATCAGGGTGTCATCGCCGCCACCGGCACTGATTCTGACCGATTCGGCCTTGTCGGTGATCGTGAAACTGTCGGCGCCGCTGCCGGCGGTGAAGGTGGTGTTCTTCAGTGCTCCGGTGACGGCGGTGTTGTCACCACTGCCCAGGGAGATGGTTCCTCGGGTGATGTCGGTGGCGATCAGAGTGTCGTCACCAGCCCCGGTGCTGACGGTGGTGTTTCTGGCGTCGCCAGTGAAGACAACCGTGTTGTCGTCAGCATTTCCGAGGTAGGAGGTGTCCTTGGAAGCACCCGAAAAGGTGGTGCGGGTGTCACCGGAGGAGGACTCCCTGATGCCGACATCCTCAATGCTGCGGCCCCTGTTGGGGAAGACCCGCGTGTTCGTGACGTCACCGGTCTGACTGGTGAAGACCCGGGCGCCGCTGCTGGTGGTCTGGGTGACCGTCGTGCCGGGGTCCGGCACAAAGATCGAAAGGGTATCGGAGGAAGCCATTCGACAAAAGATGTCGCTTATTTGTTCGAGACCCTAGGGGGCTGGTTTGGGGGGTATGTGTATCCCAGGCTTCGTTTTCCGTCATACTTCTTGAACAATTCACCACGAAAGGTTGAAACCTTAACGCCGACTTTGTTCTGACTTTGTTGCATCGATGCTGTCTGCACCAAGGCCTTCAGGAGATACATTGTTGCCGCAGCCTGGTTGCCGGTTCAGGATTCCTGTCATGTCAGTCCTTCCCGGTGATTTCGACCTCGGCCAGGTCCTTCAGGAAGCGGAGGCGGCGGAGCGCCGGCAGGAATGGTGTGCAGCCGCCTGCATCTATCAGGAGCTGGTCGGCTCCGCTGACGCGCCGGCTCCGCTGCTGCTGCGGGCCGCCAATGCCCTCTGGCTCTCGGACCAGCCGGAGGAGGCCCTGGAGCTCTACCGGCGGGCATCCCTGCTGCTGCCGGACAGCCCCGCCCCCTTCATGGGCCTGGGAAACAGCCTGCGGGACCTGAACCGCTTCGAGGCGGCTGACCGGGCCTTCCGGGCCAGCCGCCAGCGGAGGGATGGCCCGGCCCTGGCCTGCAACCATGCCGCCCTGCTGATCGGGCTGGAGTCCTACGACGAGGCCTATGGCCTGGCCGAACGCCGCTTCGAGCTGCCCGGCATGGGCCCCGGACCGGAGGGTGGCGTGGCGGCGGTGGTGGCCAGCGCCCCGGTGCTGCATGTGCGCACCGAGCAGGGCCTGGGTGATGGCCTCCAGTACCTGCGCTGGATCCCCCCGCTGCTCGAGCAGGCGACGGCCCGGGGCCAGTCGGTGGTGCTGGAGGTGGAGCCGTCGCTGGTGACGCTGCTGCGCCGGGGCCTGGCCTGGCTGCCCCAGCCGCCGGAGGTGCGCGCCACGCCAGGGCCGGGCGACGACGATCCGCTTGGCGTTGGCACGGGCGGCGACGGCCAGGAGCCCGCCCCTGCCCGGGATCGGGTGAGCCTGCTGTCGCTGCCGGCGGCCCTCGGCGGGGCCCCCTGTCCCCAGCCGCCGGGGCCGGATGGCCGGGGGACTTACCTGCGGGGGCTGGCCCCGGCCAGGCCTGCCGACGGCTGGGGCCGGCCGCCGCGGGTGGGTCTCACCTGGGCCAGTGGCCGCAAGCTCGCCGACGGCTTCACCCGGCGGGAGTACCGCAAGCGCACCCTGCCGGCCGCCGCCCTGGTGCGGCTGGTGGAGGGGCTGGTGGCGCAGGGGTGGGAGCCGGTGCTGCTGCAGCAGGGCGAAGACCGGGAGATGGCCCAGCCCGTGGCCCCCCTGTTCGTCGATGCCATCCCCCCGGACGGCGACTTTCTGGCCACGGCCGGGGTGCTGGCCAGCACCGATCTGCTGATCACGGTGGACACGGCCATGGCCCACCTGGCCGGTGCCATGGGCCATCCGGCCTGGGTGCTGCTCCCCTTCAGCGCCGATCCCCGCTGGCTGCGGCAGCGCCAGGACAGCCCCTGGTACCCGAGCCTGCGCCTGTTCCGCCAGGGTGAGGACCGGGACTGGCTCCCGGTGGTGGCGGCGGTGCTTCAGGCGGCGGCGGTCGAGGCAGCGGCGGCGTTCAGGGCAGCAGCCGCAGGCTGAGGATCAGGGCCTCGAAGGCCTCGGCGGCCCGGTTCACCTCGTAGCGGGCGGCGACGGTGGCACGGCCCGCTTCGGCCATCGCTGCGAAGGCGGCGGGATCGGCGAGCACGGCCAGCAACACCTCGGCCAGGCGGTCGGGTTCGTTGAAGGGCACCAGCAGCCCGTTGTGGCCGTGCTGGATCACCTCGTCCAGCGGTGGGTTGTCGGAGCCCACCACAAGGGCGCCGCAGGCCATCGCCTCCAGCACGCTCCAGGACAGCGCGTAGGGGTAGGTGAGGTGGACGTGGGCGGCGCTGATGCGGAACAGGGCCAGCAGCTCGCGGTGCGGCAGGGGCGGTAGGAAATGGACCCGATCCAGGGGCAGTTGGTGGCCGAGCAGGGCCAGCAGTTCACCTTTGTGGCCATCGGGATGGGACGAGGGCGCTCCGTAGCCGCTGTCGGTGCCGCCCACGATCACGGCCCGGGCGTCCGGCCGGGCGGCGAGCACGGCGGGGAGGGCCCGCAGGAGGCTGCGGATGCCACGCAGGGGCTCAAGATTGCGGCTGGCGAAGGTGATCACCGGATCCCCCTTGGTCAGGGTCGGGCCGCCCTCCAGCCTCAGGTTGGTGGGGCCGGAGGCGGGGGCCGGCAGGGCGATGCCTTCGTGCAGCACCTGGAAGCGGCCGCGCAGGTGCGGCGGGAAGGTGTCGCGGGCGAAGCGGGTGGGAACGACGCAGGCGTCGGCGTCGGCCACCGCCGCCAGGCCCATCAGGTTGCCCCGGCGCCACTGGGCCCGCAGGGCGGGGGAGGGTTCGCCCAGGTCGGCATCGAAGCCGTAGCCGAGCAGCAGCGGGCTGGCATAGAGCTCGGGGTAGGCGATCAGCACCGCCTCGGGCCAGATGTCGCGCAGGTAGAGCAGCTCCCCCCAGCCGCTGTGGCCGATCACGGCGTCGGGGCGGTAGCCCTGACCCCGCAGCTGCCGGCAGCGCTCCTGGACCCGGGAGGCCCGGCGCAGGTTGCTCTCCAGCAGCGGGTCGGCCAGCCCGGTGGGGAGCACCGGCGCCTGCCAGTCGTAGTGGAGCCGGGGGACTCCGGCCCTGGGTGTGGCGCCCAGGCCGAGCACGCGATGGCCGCGACGTTCGAGGGCGGGTGTCAGATCACGAAACTGGCCGGGATGGTTCTGATGGATCAGCAACAGTTCCATCTGACAACGCTATTACAATCCCGCTGCCTGTACCTGACCTGCGTCATGTCGCTCTGGAGCCGTCTGTTCGGACGCCGGGATACGGTGAGCTGGGGTGAAAGAAAGCCTGAAAAAGATGGTGGTCTTCTGGATACTCTGGTGAGTGATCCTGGCACCGTCCCGATGGAGATGGATCGCCGGCCCCAGGTCACGCCATGGTCGGCGGCGCGGCTGGGCACGATCTTCATGGATTACGCCCATGAAGCCACCCCCACGCGGCTGGCGGAGGCCCGACTGGCTCGCCAGTGCCTGTCGAAGTTCTGGCTCAGTGCCCCGATCGATGCCCTGGAGCTTCTCTATGGCTCCGCGGTCGGTGACAGCTACCGCCGGATGATCGGCAGTGAGCTGGCCAGCCAACCGCTGCTGCGCGATGAGGAGGCCTGGAGAGACCATCTCTCCGAGCGCCTGTCGGGCGGTTTCGATCGCCCGGAGATGGCCAACATCGTGCTGGCGGTGATGCCCTATTTCCGCCGCGGCAAGATGAAAGTGCGCAACTGCGAACAGAATCTGCCCAGCTGGCTTCTTGAGGATTACGCCAGCTTGTTCGAGCCGGAACTTCTGCCCCGGTTGCGCCAGCCCAGCCCCCTGGAGCGCAAGGCCCTGGCACCGGCGGGGGCGGTGCGGGCGGCGGGTGTGGAGCCCGAGACACCGCCGCCGCTGCCCCAGCTGTCGTCGTTCACCGGCGCCCAGGCCCTCCAGCTCACCGGCAGCGAGGAATTTCTCACCCGCCTGAACGGGCTGGTGAACCTGTTCGAGATCGACCCCGACGATGGCGCCATCCGCCAGGAACTGGGCAGCTTCCGGCGCCAGCTGGGCCAGATCTGGCTGGACACGCCCGAGGAGCGGCTGCAGCCCCTGTTCGAGAGCACCTTCGGCGACCTCTACCGCAAGTTCCTGCGCAGCGGCTACGCCGCCACCCCCCTGGCGGAGGAGGACCGGCAGCTGCGCTCCCAGCTGGCCCACTACGTGCGCAACATGACCCGCCCCAAGGCCACCCAGGTGGTGCTGGCGGTGCTGCCCTTCTACCCCCCCGGCAAGATCGGCTTCGCCGGCGGTGAGCAGTTCATGCCCCAGTGGCTGCTGGGGGCCCTGCCCAGCCTCTATGTGAAGGGCTGAGGGCGGCCGGCCCATGGCCCGATGGCCTTATTCGTGGAACTCTTTCCACAGCAGCCAGTAGGTGAGGTAGCCGAGCAGCGGCACCAGCAGCATCGGGGCCAGGGCGAGCAGGGTCACCACCGGCGGCAGGTGCAGCAGCAGCCAGAGCAGCACCAGCCCGTAGGCCAGGAAGGCGATGGTGATGGCCAGCCAGCGCTGCCGCAGGCGCTCCTTCCAGCGCAGCCGCCAGGCCTTGAAGCGCCGGCGCCGGCGCTGCTCGGGTGGCACGAAGCGCCACCAGTCGCCCTGGGGCCTGGTGCTCAATTGGATCGCAGGCGCTGGAGGTTGCGGCGCTGATCCTCGAACAGGCCGGTGAGCAGGCTGATCACGCGCCGTTCCCGCAGCTTGATGTCGGCGGTCAGGGCCATGCCGGCCTGAAGCGGCACGCTGCCCTTGTCGGGCAGGGGAATGGTCTGGCGTCGGAGCTGAAGGATGACCGGGAAGTGGAGGCCCTCCGCCTGGGTGCCGAGCACCTGGGTCTGCTCCTCGGGGGTAAGGGCGTCGGAGCCGATGCGTTGCACCGTGGCCGGCACGTAGCCGAAGCTGTTGGCGGGGAAGGTCTCGATCGAGAGGTCGGCGCTCTGGCCGACCTGCACGAAGCCGATGGCCTTGTTGGGCAGGTAGACCTTGGCCCGCAGGGAGTCCTGGGGCACCACCTTCAGCAGCGGCGTCGTCTCGGTGGCGCCGACCACGCTCCCGGCACTGGCCTCGACGTCGAACACCAGGCCATCGGTGGGAGCCGTCAGCACGCCGTACTGGATCTGCAGGCGGGCCTGGCGGATCTGGGCGTCGAGATCGCTGATCTGGCGCAGGTTGGTTTCGATCGTGGTGCGCAGCTCCACATCGGTGCCGGAGCCGGTGTTGACCAGCTGGGAGCGGAGCCGGGCGATCTCGCGCTCCTCCTCGGCCACGCTGGTCTGGACGTCCTGCATCCGGTTGCGGGCCTCGAGCAGCTGCACCTCGCTGACGGCGCCGTCCCGCACCAGGGACTGGTAGCGCCGCTCGATGTCGCTGTAGATGCGCAGGGAATCGCGGTAGCCGGCCAGGCGGGTGCTGCTCTTGGCCAGCTCCTCGCGGGCCGCCTCGAGGCGGCTGTTGAGCTCCCGGGCGCGATCCTGCAGCTGGCTGCGCTGGTTGGCGGTGAGGCCGGCGGTGGCAGCGTCCTCACCGAGGGTGGCGCGGGCGACGAGGTTCTCGTTGAGCAGCCGCTCGCGGATGCTCTCGGCGGCGGCCAGCTTGCTGCGGGGCTCGCGCAGGTCGAAGCGGATCAGGGGCTGGCCCTTCTTCACCGACTCACCCTCCTTCACCAGCACCGCCTCCACCACGCCGGGGACGGGCGAATCCACGTCCTTGACGGTGGTGGAGGGTTCGAGCTTGCCCGGGACCGCCACGGTTTCGGCGATCGGCGCGGTGACGCTCCAGAGGCCGAGGGCCACCACGCCCCCCACCCCGGCCCACACCAGCAAGCTGGAGCTGCGGCGGCTCTTGCGCAGCACCACCGTCTCGCGGAACGACCATTCACGCGATGCGTCGCCGTCGGCGGCCGCCAGGCCGGCACCGAAGGGGTGGCCCTCCTCCGGGGCGGCAACGGGGCTCCCCTCGGCTGGGGCCCCGGGGGTGGCAGGGGTGGTTGCGGCCGGCGGGGCCGTGGCGGGCGGGGACTTCCGGCCCACCAGATCAACCCGCATCGGCATGACCGGGCGGCGGCTGGCCCGGGGGGAGCGCAGCCAGCCGACGCAGTCCTCCATCAGGGCCACCAGGCGGGAGGCGGGATCGGCGGAGCGGGGTGGGGTGGCCATCAGCTGAGTCCCTCCTGGTTCTGGCTGCGGTAGAGGGCGTAGTACCAGCCGCGCAGCTGCATCAGCTGGCGGTGGCTGCCCTGCTCCATCACGGCGCCGCGGTCCATCAGCACGATCAGGTCGGCGGGCTGGACGGTGGAGAGGCGGTGGGTGATGAAGAAGACCGTGCGGCCCCGGAAGGCCTCGAACAGGTTGATGCACACCTGCCGCTCCGTGGTGGCATCGAGGGCGCTGGTGGCCTCGTCGAGGATCAGCAGGCGGGGGTTCTGGAGCACGGCCCGGGCCAGGGCGAGGCGCTGGCGCTGGCCGCCGGAGAGGCCGGCGCCCCGTTCGCCGACGCTGGAGTTGTAGCCCTGGGGCATCTGCATGATGAAGTCGTGGGCGCAGGCGATGCGGGCGGCGCGCATCATCTCGGCGGCGGTGGCATCGGGCTTCACCATCAGCAGGTTCTCGCGGATCGTGCCGTCGAAGAGGAGCGAATCCTGCGGCACCACACCGATCTGCCGGCGCAGGGAATAGAGCTCCACCTTGCCGATGTCGAGGCCATCGATCAGGACACTGCCCCGTTCCGGCCCGTAGAAGCGGGAGAGCAGCTTGAGCAGGGTGGATTTGCCGCTGCCGGAGCCCCCCACCAGCCCCACGAACGAGCCGGCGGGGATCTCCAGATCCACCCCGTCGAGCACCATCGGGCCCTGGTCGCTGAAGCGGAAGCCCACATCCACGAACTGGACCCGGCCCTGGAGCGGAGGCAGGGGGATGTTGCTGGCCTGCTCGCGGGTCTGCTCGGTGTCGCGGTCGACCACGTCGGCCACCATCCGCAGGGCCTGGGTGTTGAACTGGAAGTCCTGCCAGGTGCCCACCAGCTGCACCAGGGGTTGGCGGATATAGCCGGAGAGGATGTTGAAGCCGAACAGGGCGGCCAGGCTGAGGTCGCCCTTGATGATCAGCCAGATCGCCACGGCGATCACCACCAGCTGCCCCAGGTTGCTCAGGAAGTTGGAGAGGTTGGCGATCGATTCACGGGTCACCTTGAGCTTGAAGTCCTCACCGATGTAGGCGGCGTAGCGGTTCTGGAATTCCCAGCGGGTCTTGAGTTCGGCGTTCTGGGATTTGATCGTCTGGATGCCGGTGATCGCCTCGGTGAGGAAGCTGGAGGCACGCACGGCCTGGGCCATGGTGCGGTTGATCTGGCTGCGCACCAGGGGATTGCTGACCAGGCCCACGGCGGCGATCAGGGGCAGGGTGGCCAGGGTCACCAGGGTGAGCAGGGGACTGATCGCGAACAGGATCGCGATGTAGATGAGGCTGAAGGCGAAGTCCACCAGGGTGGGCAGGGTCTGGCCGAGCAGGAAATCGCGCAGGCGGTCGAGCTGGGAGAAGTAGAAGGTGATCCGGCCCACGGGTCGGGCATCGAAGAAGCCCTGGGGCAGGCGTACGAGGTGGTCGAGGATCGTCGCCTTGGCGTCCAGGTCGATCCGGTTGGCCAGGTCGGTGAACAGGAAGCTGCGCAGGGTCTTGAAGATGCTCTCCACCAGGGCGGCCAGCAGCATCACGCTGGAGATGCTCACCAGGGCGCCGATGTTGCGGCTGGCCACCACGCTCTGGATCAGCACCATCAGGCCGAGGGGGAAGACGAGACGCAGGGCGTTGATCACCACCGAGGCCACCAGCCCCTCGATCAGCTCGCGGCGGTGCTGGCGCAGGAAGGGGCCATACCAGCTCCAGTCGAAGCGGCGCTGCTTGGCATCGGGCTTGCGGTCGAACAGCAGCAGCTCCACCAGGCCCCCCTCGTGGGTGACCAGCTCCTCGGCCGGCACCAGCAGGGCGCCGAGTTCGGCCTCGAGCAGGCGGGCGCGGCCATCGGGCTCGACGCCGTCGAGCAGGCCGAAATGGCCGTTCTGGTATAGGAGGGCCGGGGCGGGCACCCGCCCCAGGCGGCTCGCGGGCACCCGGGAGAGCACCACCCGCAGGCCCAGGGTGTCCATGATCTGGCCGATGTTGACCAGGTTGAGCCGGTCCTGGCGCTGCAGGATGGCGTCCACCTGATCGGCCAGGGCATCGCGGTTCAGGGGCACCCCGAAGTAATCGGCCAGGGCCTGGCAGAGGGCGATGGGCACGGCGCGGGGGCCGCTGGCCCGGCCCAGCACCAGCTGGCCGCTGCGGTCGGCGGCCCGACGGGGTGGGGGCTCCACTGGCGGGGCGTAGCTGGCGCCGCCCCCCTCCACGCTGGGGAGCAGGGTCGGGGTGAGGGGGTCGGCGCCGAGGGTGATCGGGGCTTCCGCCTCCCGGGGGCTCGCCAGGCCCACCAGCCGCAGCCAGGGGGCCTCCGGGCCGGGGGCCGCCAGGGGACGGTCCGACCAGGGCTCGGCCAGGGGCAGGCCGCTGCTGGCGAACCAGCGGAAGCCGGGGGGCAGGCCCAGCTCGTTGGGGGCGCCGGGCCGCAGGCTGCGCAGGCGCACCTGGTCGGCGGGCAGGGGCCAGTCGTCGAGGAGGGCTTCGCCGAGGGGATCCCGTTTCGCCAGGGCCAGCAACAGGGTGTGGAGCTCGGCGGCGCTGGGCCGGTTGGCGAACCAGGCGGCGAAGTCGGGATGGCCCTCCAGCAGCTCCCGGAAGGCGGCGGCGGGGAGCTGCAGGGCCTCCAGGTCGGTGGTGGCGCGCAGATGTTCGCAGGGATCGCGGCGCAGCAGGCCGGCCCAGCCCGCCAGGGAGCCGGGGCCGAGACGTTCGATCGTGCGCAGCCCCCGGCCGTTGGGGCTGGGGCCGAGGCTGCGCAGCTGGCCGCTGCAGAGCAGCAGCAGGCCCTCGGGCTGCACGTCCGGCCGCAGCACGGTCTGGCCGATGCGGAAGCGGAGGGGTTCCAGCAGCGGATCGATCGCGTCGCGCCGGGCGGGCGGCAGGCGGTCGAAGGGGGCGAAGTCGTTCAGGAGACCGCTGATGGCCCCGGGGGAGGAGGTCATGGGGTGCCGTCCTCCTGCAGCAGGGCGAGCATCGCGTCGAGGGGCGGCAACGGCTGGCCCTCGAGGAGGAGCCGCACCCGCTGCTCGAGCCATTCCTCGAAGAGTTCGCCCATCATGCGCTCCCTGGTGGGGGCGTTCAACTCGGCCGGCAGGAACTGTTCCAGCCGCAGCACCACCCAGCTGTCGCCGGCCTCGAAGGGGTCGAACAGCTGGCCGGGGCGGCCGCGGCGCAGGCGGCTCACCAGGCTCTGGTGGCCGGTGGCCAGGGGCAGGGGGCCGATCTGGCCGCGGCAGTGGCGCTCGGGGCCGCTTGAGTGGAGCGGGGCGAGATCGGCGAAGTCGGCCTCGCCTTCGGCGATCTGGTGATGGAGCTCAGCTGCGAGGTCTTCGTTCTCGACCCGCAGCAGCGAATAGACCACCTGGTCGAGCTCGGGCTTGCGCTGCAGGAAGCGCACCTCCACCTCCTCGTTCCAGCGGCTGCGCACCAGGCGCTGCAGGCGCTGCTTCTGGGTGGCGAGGATGCGAAGGTCGTCGAAGACCAGGCCGCGTTCCTGCAGCCAGCCGGGCACCTGGTCGTCGTCGGTGATGCCCCGGCGCTCCAGGAAGGCCGCCATCAGGGCCTTCTCCTCCTCGATGGGCAGGGGAATGGCGTGCACGAGCTGGTCGAGCACCCAGGCGCGGGCCAGGGGTCGGGCCTGGTTCTGCTGGCGGATCAGGCGGTTGAGTTCGGAGAGGGCCAGCCAGGGGCGGCCGGGGGGCAGCTCCACCACGGCCGGCTCCCGCAGGCCGGACAGGGGTTCGGGCAGGGTGTCGCGGGCGGTGCTCATCACGCGGGGCTCCGGTGGGGCAGATCGAGGCGGGCCAGGGCGTCGGCCATGAGGGCCAGGCCGCGCTCCCGGCTCCAGGTGTCCCGCGCATAGGCGAAGGCGGCGGCGCCCATGGCGCGCCAGGCGTCGTCGTCCCCGTCGAGCCGGAGCACGGCCTGGCACCAGTCGTCGGGACTGCGGGCGATCAGCACCTCCTGGCCGTGGCGCAGGCCGGTGGCCTCGGCGGCCAGGGGGCTGAGCACCTGGGGGATGCCGTGGGCGGCGGCGGCCACCACCTTGCCCTTGAGGCCGGCGCCGGAGCGCAGCGGGGCCACGAACAGGCGATGGCGGGCGTACACGGTGGCCGGATCGGCGACCCAGCCCTCGACGATCACCCCGGGTTCGGCGCCCCAGCGGGCGGCGGTGGTGTCGTCCAGGCCGCTGCCGTACAGATGCAGGCGCAGCTCGGGCCGCCGCTTGAGCAGCAGGGGCCACACCTGCATCAGGAAGGCCTCGACGGCGTCCCGGTTGGGGGGGTGGCCGTAGCTGCCAAGGAAGGCGAGGCCGCTGCGGCTCTCGAGGGGGGCGGGGGCCTCCGGGCCCTGCACCACCCAGGGACAGGGGGCGGTGGCCGCCTCGCCGAGGGTTTCGGCCTCGATCACCGCCCGTTCCACCTCCGAATAGCTGAACGTCAGGTGCACCTCGCGCATCACCGCCAGCTCCTGGCGCTTCACCTCCTCCACAGCCTCAAGGGCGCGGCGAGCGGCGTCGCCCTCGAGGCCCTCGGCACGGGCGGCGCGCAACTGTCGCAGGTGGTGCAGGTCGGCGTTGCAGAAGAGCAGCCGGGCCTGGGGGGCATAGCGATGGATCAACGGCAGGGCCTGGGCCGCCACGGTGTAGCGGGTGAGATAGATGAGCTCGAACTCCCGGCCCCGCTCCCGCAGGAACGCCTCGAGCGAGAGCACGAACGGGGCATGGATCAGCTCGATGCCGCGGCGTTGGAGCTCCTCGCTATAGCTGGCCAGCCAGGCCAGGTTGAGGGGCAGGAGCGTGACCTTCCAGCCCAGCTCCTGGAGCAGCCCCATCTCGACCAGGGCCGCATGGCTGCCGGCATCGCGGTCGGGCCGGGGGGTCTCCTGATCGAGGCAGAGGGCGCGGCCAAGCATGCCGCGGTCCTTGATGGTTTCGGCGGCGGCGTGGCCGGGCTCGCGGCTGCCCTCGAAGGCGGCGGCCCACTTCTGCTGGAAGACGGGGCCGTGGACCGCCTGGAAGCGTTTGAGCCCGGTGGTGGCCTGGGTGTCGGTGCCGCAGCTGAGGCCCTCGTGGTGGATCACCCGGGCCAGGGGGCTGTAGCGCACGGTGTGGCCGGCCTGGCGCACCTTGAAGGCCAGGTCGGTGTCCTCGTAGTAGGCGGGGGAGAACTCCGGGCTGAAGCCACCGATCCGCTTCCAGAGCTCCAGGGGGATGGCCAGGGCGGCGGCGCTGACGTAGTCCACCTGGCGGGCGTAGGCGACGCGGGGATCGTGGGGGTTGCCGCCGCGGCCGTAGTTCCAGGGTTCGCCGTTGCCCCAGACGATGCCGCCGGCCTCCTGCAGGGTGCCGTCGGGGTAGATCAGCTGGGCCCCCACCATCCCGGTGTCGCCCCAGCGCTCGAAGGGATCGAGCAGCTCCTCCAGCCAGCCGGCGCAGGGTTCGGTGTCGTTGTTGAGCAGCACCAGGAAGGGGGCGCGGGCGGCGGCGGCGCCGCTGCAGCAGGCCTGGTTGAAGCCGCGGGCGAAGTCGTGGCGGATCAGGCGCACCCCGGGGGCGTCGGCGGTCAGGGCCTCGGCGGTGCCGTCGCTGGAGCCGTCGTCGACCACCACGATCTCCAACGGGATGCGGGTGGGGGCATAGGCGATCGCCGCCAGGCAGCGGCGGGTGACGCCGTACTGGTTGTGCACCGGGATCACGATCGACACGCGCGGATCCGCCGCGATCGGCAGCCGCAGGGGCTGGCGCACCGTGGCGATGCCGTCGGGTCCCGGTTCGCTGGGGCCGACGGCCACCGGCGCCCCTTCGGTGCGCGGCAGGGGCTGCTCGAGCAGGCGCTGCAGCAGGGGCAGGTCGGGGGGCAGGGGCGTGCCACCTGAGTCGGCCCAGGCGAGCCAGGTGCGCAGGCTGCGGTAGCGCTCGCGGGCCAGCGGCGAGAGCTCGTCGGGGAACGGGGGCCGGGCGTGCCGCTGCAGGGCCGCCCAGGGGGTGAGATGGAAGGGGAGCAGCTCGAAGCGCTGGTCCAGCACCAGGCCCGCGGCTGTCTCCAGCTGGAGATGGTGCACGGCGCCGTCGGCGAGGGCGGCGGGGAGCAGCAGCTGGAACGGCCAGGGACCCTCCGGCAGCGGCTCGGGGGGCGCGATCGGCAGGCAGGTGCCGCCGTCGAGGCGCAGCTGCAGGGGCTCGGCGCCGCGGCCCCAGCCGTGCACCAGCGGCATCTGCAGCTGGGTGAGGGCGCCTTCGCGGATGGGACCGTGGCGGCGCTGGTGCTCGATCCGCCCGTGGGTGCCGGCATCGAGCCGCAGGGGACTGCCGGGCAGCTCCGTCCCGCTCCCGTCGGCGACCACCCGCAGCACCAATCCCTGGGAGAAGGGCGGCAGGGGGTGGCTGGGGCCCCACCAGAAGCGGAAGCCGCAGGGCTGCTCGATGCCCAGGGCGAGCAGATCGGGCCGCGCCTGCACGGCCATCAGCTCGGCGATGACCCGTCGCTGGCCGGGATCGAGCAGATCCTCGAGCACCAGTTGCAGACGCAGGGGTGCCGCCTGGCCGTGCAGGGGCCAGGGACAGGCCCAGCCGCTGAGGCCCCCCTCGGGGCTCCAGCCCTCCAGCCGACCGACCAGGCCAGGGCGCCGCAGCTCCGCCAGGGAGGCGGTGGAATCTTCCAGGGTGCCGGGCGGCTCGGCGAGCATCGCAGCCATGCTGGAATCGTTGGCGGAACGTTATTGCCGCCCTACCGCTTTGTCTCGTGCCGCCATGGACAGCGCTGGCGGCGATGGCGGTGAGGCTGGTGTCTGGGTGCCGCTGCGGGTGCTGCGGCAGCTGGATCTGTCCCCTGCCGCACACCATCGACTGATCGCGACCTTGCGCTCGGAAACGGCAGGGGGGGCTCCGGGAGACCCCCTGCTGACGGAGCTGACCGAGCTGGGCGCGGCGGCCCTGCGGGAGGCGCTCGAGCGGCGGGATGGGGAGGCGGCCCTGGCCGCCCACGACCCCCTGCTGGAGCACGTGATCGAGCTGGCGGCGGCGCGGCCGGCGGTGGCGGTGGTGCTGTGGCAGCGCTACGGGGATCTGCTGGGCCAGCTGACGGTGCAGGTCCATGGGCAGGTGATTCCCCGCGATGGCCAGACGCCGGACTTCGGGGCCGCCGAACGGGCCGGCGACGGGGCGCTCTGCCTGCGGATGGCGGAGGTGCTGGAGCGGGCGGCACCCCACCCCTGGCCCGTGCCCGACTGGCTGCCCGTGCTGGAGCAGCAGCTGGTGCAGCACGGTGCCCTGGCTTTCCAGCAGCGGATCGGCACCGATGGGGCCGCCGCCGGGCCCTGCCTGGATCTGTTCCTGCGGCTGAGCCGGCTGCTGGATCCCCTGCCGGACTGGGTCGCCGTGGGGTGCCAGAGCGCCATGGCCCGGGTGATCGAGGGGCTGCCGGACGCCGGCGGGATCAGCGCCAGCGAACTGGCCCTGCTGGTGGCAAGGGTGGGTCGGCTGCCGGTGGCGGCGGAACGGCGCCGGGCCTTCGAGGCGGCGCTGCTGCGGGCGCGCTTCAGCCTGGAGCTGCTGCAGCAGGGCCGCGGAGCGGCGGGCGGCGCCCCCAGCGAGGTGCTGGAGGCGGAGTGGCTCGACGATGACGACGACGGGGGTGGCGCCGCTGCGGCGCTGCCGCCCCTGCGACTGGTGGCGACGGCGGCGGATCCGTCGCAGGAGCGGGACGTGTTTTCCCTGGCGCCCTTCCTCACGGGCGACGGGGAGGGGGCGACCGGCGCCCTGGAGGCGTTTCTGGAGCCCTGGCAGAACAGCGGCCGGCAGGCCGGCCATCCGATCGCCAGCCTGGTGGAGAGCCTGGGGGAGGGTGGGCCACCGCCGGGCAACGACGCGTTGATGGTTCTGCGGCGGGCGGCGGCGCTCTGGCAGGAGCGGCTGGGGGCGCAGGTGGGGCCGCTGCCGGCGGTGGAGTGGCGCCCCGGCGCCCTGGTGGTGGAGCTGGACCCGCTGGAGCTGATGGTGCTGCGTCACGCCGCAGGGGCCGCCGAACCCCTGGAGGAGGCGCTGGCCGAGTTGCGGCGCCGCCACCACGACGACGACTTCTGGGCCGCGGCGGTCCCAGCGGCCGCGAGCGCGACCGAGGCGGTCGCGGCCCAGCCCGGGGCGCTGGAGGTGCTGGGGCGCTTCCAGCTGGAGGCCGGTTTCTACGCGACCACCCAGGCACCCCTCGACAGCCTGCGCCACTGGGCCCGGCCGGCGTTGCAGGCCCTGTTGCAGGCCCAGGTGTGGAGTGCGGATGTCGCGACCCAGGGCCTCTGGCTGCCCTGGGAGCTGCAGGGCCGGCCGGGCCGGCTGCGCCAACCCCCCCAGGGTTCCGCCTTGCTGGAGCTCCTCGGCGGAGCCGAGGTGGTGCTGGTGGGGCAAGGCTGCGAGGCGCTGCAGGAGGCCCACCGGGCCGGCCGCCTGTTTGCGGGCGGGGCCTTCGGTCTGCGCTGTCTGGAGGTGCCGGAGAGCCGCCACCCCCACCGGCCGGCGGCCGGTTTCGAGCACAGCCTGGAGCGGCTGCTGGCGGACGTGGAGGCGCTCCACCGGGAGCGTCCGTTCACGGTGCTGCTGGCGACCGGTGGGGCCTATCGCCTGCCCCTGGCCCAGGCCATCGGCAGCCGGTTCGGGGTGCTGGCGGTGGCCGTGACCTCCCCCCTGGTGGGGTGGCTGGAGGGCCGCCGATCATGAATGAGCCAACCAGCAGCGACCCAACCGGCATGACCACCGACTGGCAGGCGGTGATCGCGGCCCACCCGCTGGAGAGTCACGATCCGGGGGAGTGGCTGCGCTACGGGGTGGCCCTCAGCCAGCGGATCGAACCCTCAGCCCAGGAGCGGCAGCAGCAGCAGCAGGCGGGGCTGGCCTTCGCCCACGCCGAAGGGCTGGGGGCGACGAAGGAGGCTGTGGCCCTGAGCCAGCGTCAGGCGACCCTGCTCAGCCTGGCGGAGGGCCTGGAGCTGGCCGGGGCCCCAGCGGCGGCGGACGCGCTGCGGCGCCGTGCCGGTTGGGGATGACGGCCGGATCGGGGTCGAGCCCGGCGAGCCATGCCCGATGGGGTTGACCGGGCCAGCGGCGTTCGGGCTGTGAGTGGTTCCGGGTTGTGTACAGCCTGTACAGATTCGCGTGATGCCAACGCGAGACAGGCCTGCGCCTGTGAGGCGGGTGTGGTCGCCAACGCCCGCCTCCGATCGGCTGCTCAGCCCACGCAATCGGTCAGCCCCCCTCAGGTGGTCGGGCCCGGCATCAGACGACAGAGCGGTTGATGCCGGGGAGGACGGACAGGCCCAGCAAAGCCAAGAACGGGATGATGGCGCCGCCGGCCACCCCTCCCTAGCCTTCAGCCCATACTGGCGAAAGAGCCTTGGTGCAGGCCGGAATCCGCCCGCAGCTCATGCCCGGCGAGAAGGTGCTCGCCCTGCACGATCTGCAGCGCAGCTACACCAGCTTCGAGGCGTTTCGGCCGGAGCTCGCCGACCTGCTCCAGCAGGGAAGTCTGCTGGGCGAGTGCGTCGCGGTGACGCAGACCCTGGGACTGCTCGAACCCCTCACGGGCGAGCACATCCCGCCGGAGGCGCTGCAGATCCAGGGGCCGAACTATCGGGAATCCCTGGTGGCCAACGGCCTGCTGAGCCGCAACCGGGCCGTGCTTCGGGTGCTGGAGCAGGCCTGCGGATCCCTGGACGCCCTGGCCCGGCAGGAGGTGTACCTGGCGGAGGCGCTCAGCGGCCTCGCCCTGTGGCTGCAGCGCCGGCTGGGGTCGGGCTCGCTCGTCTGCAGCGAATACCTGGAGGGCGCGGAACTGGCCGGCAGCGATCTCCTGCACCAGGACCTCTGCGCCCTGTCGTTCCCGCAGGCCCGTTTCGACGTGGTGCTGTGCAACGAGCTGTTCGAGCACGTGCCCCAGCTGGAGGTCGCCTTCCGGGAGATCGCCCGGGTGCTGCGGCCTGGTGGGCGGCTGGTGGCCACCTGCCCGCTGGCCTTCGGTCAGCGGGAGTCGATCGTGAAGGCCCGGCACAACATGGAAACGGGTCTGCCGGAACTCATCGGGGAGCCCGAGCGGCATGGCGATCCGATCCGGCCGGTGGGCGGCTCGCTCGTGTATCGGATCCCGGGGTGGGAAGTGCTCGACCAGCTGCGGGCCGCCGGCTTCGCCGAGGCGCGGATTCACCACATGGCCAGCTGGAAGTACGGGGTGCTCGGATCCGATCTCCCTGGCGTGCTGGTGATCGAGGCCCTGCGGTAGAGCAGCAGCGGATCCGATCGCATCGGTTAACACGTCTCCCATGCAAGTTTAAGGGCTGGATCATCCTTCCAACATCCGATGAACCACCGGAAATAGGTGACGGCTCAGGCAGGATCGACTAGTGTAAATTTAGTTATCCATGCCAGCCATTCGTTGGTTTGTTCTGAGCTGTGCCTGTTGACTCGCCCGATCGCAAAGCACTTCAGATCAGTCTTTTGTGCAATCCTGGCTCCCTGAAGGATTGGGATCGTCTGGGTACCTTTTCGGGGCCCCATCGCATCAAGGATCAGCTTTCGGACCATTCATCAGTCCTGCAGGCTCCAGCACCCCTTGAGGCCTCGGGAACCCCAACGAAGTCGGAGTCAACGGCCAGTGCTTCGGCGACCCACGTCTTCATCGAGCCCGGCATCGAGCAGTTGAGTTCGGAGGCGATCTTCCGCAAGGCCAAGCAGCTGGTGGATGAAGACCAGTTCAGCCAGGCCATGGCACTCATCGATGACTGGATGGAATGCACGGTGCAGGACACGTCGGATCCGATGCTGGCGTTCATCCGCGCCCACGCCTACCGCCAGAGTGGACGCACCGAAGAGGCGCTGGCGATCCTGCGGCCGTTCCGCGGGCAGGCGACCAGCCCGTGGATTCCCTTCGAGCTGGGTCTGATCCACAAGGCCCTGGGCCAGCCCGATGAGGCCTACCTCTGCTTCCGTGAGGCCAGGGGGATCCAGCCCAGCTTCACCTGGGCCTCGATCGAGGCCGACCGCACCACCGCGGAGGGCGATGTTCCCCTCGGCCGCCTCGATGCGATCACGGCCCAGGTCTGCGAGACCGGGGCCGCCGTTGATGTGCACCTGGACCGCAGCCTGCGCTGTGGCTCCCTGCTGCTGCTGATCGGCTGGTGCCGGGAGGCCTTCGGCAGCGGCAGCCTGTTCCGGCTGAGCGACCCGCTGATGCCCGGCGCCCATGCCGTGGGATCGGCCACCTTCTATCACCGCCCCGATGTGTGCCAGGCCCTGGGCCTGCCGGAGCATCAGCGCCACGGCTTTGCCGCCCTGATCGACTGTTCCGGCTTCCGGCGCTGGTCGGAACTGGGCCGGCTGCCACTGATCGTGGAACCCGAAGGGGACGAGAAGGCACGCGCCACCTCGGTGGAACTCTGCCTGGCGGAGGTGGCGGAGGAAACCAGCGCCCCGCGCTTCTTCGAAGCGGCGCTCGGTGTGTTCCGGGTCTCGATCGACAGCGGCAACCGCTGGCCGGACTCCCTGCGCCTGTTCACACCCCAGACGGCGGTGGCGGCATCCGGGCTGTTCGCCCGCCACGTGGCCGCCGAACGGGACGACGTGGAGGTCCACTGGCTGACGCGCACACCCCTGGATCAGCCGCCCGTGGCCTCGGTGATCTTTGTCCAGCTGGGCTCCTTCCTGGCTGCCAAGCCGGCCATCCTGCAGCTGGCGAAATCCGGCTTGCCCCTGGAGTTGATCGTCGTCAACAATTCACCCGAGCTGTTCTCGGAAACCTTCCACATCCTCGATCGCTTTGCCGACATTCGTCCCAACCTGCGGATCGGCATCCTGAACCGGGCCACGAACCTCGGCTTCTCTGCCGGATGCAATCTCGGGGCGCAGCATGCCAGCGGTGAATGCCTGCTGTTCCACAACAACGACCTGTTCGCGGATTCCGTGGGGGATTATCAGCAGCTGATCGGCCGGGCGCTGGGCGAACCGAATGCCATCCATAGCGCCTTCCAGTACTTCACCGATGGCACCCTGATGCAGGAGGGTCTCACGGCCACCCGCCTCACCACTGCCAAGGCCGGAGCGATTCCGCTGTTCAATGGCTTCTCGGTGGGCCGCAATCAGACGCGGGCCGAAGTGATCGCTTGCTCCGGATCCCTGATGGCGATCAGCGCGCCGTTATTCCATCACCTGGGAGGGTTCAGCGAGGAGATCGTGTATGCCCATTTCGAGGATTTCGATCTCTGCCTCCGGGCGCGACAGGAGGGCATCCCCGTGCGGGTTTGGGATGACATCACCTTCTATCACGCGGAAGGTACGGGATCGGTGGCGCCGTATCACCTCAGCGGCACCACCAGTCATATCAATCGGCTGCTGTTTTCCCTGAAATGGCGGCGGGTTCTTGAGGGAATGGAGTTGCCGGTGGAGTATTCGCTATGAGCCGCTACGATCTGGTGATTCTTAGCCTGTTCCACCCCAAGGTGGTGCCTGGCGGTGCACAGCAGTGCGCCTATGACCTGTTCCTCAATCTGCGCAAATACTCGGATCTCAGGGTGTGCTTCATTGGTGCCACCTCCCCCCAGACGAACCTCCATACCAAGGCTTCGGCCTATCTGCGTAAGGTGCCGGGAGCGGAAGATGAATACTATTTTTTCACCGGTGAATACGACTATTTCTGGCATAACTGCGTCGATTCCCGGGCGATCAAAGACCTGACCCTGTTCCTGCGAAAGCTCGAGCCCCGCTCTATTTTCCTTTCCCACTACATGCACGTCGGCATCGATCTGCTGGGGCTGCTTCGCTTTGCCCTTCCTGAGGTGCACATCAGTGTGGGACTGCATGAAATGCTGTTTGCCTGTCTGGCCGATGGCCAGATGGTCAAGAAGACGAACGGTGGTCTGTGCAGCAAGGCCGAGCCGGAACTCTGTGCCATGTGCTTCCCCCACATCAGCGCCGACACCTTCATGGCCCGGCATAAGTACAACGTCGACCTGCTCCAGATGGCCGACAGCTACATCGTCCCGGCCAGGCATCTCGGTGGTGTGCTGGTGAAGGAGATGGGCATTGATGCAGAGCGTGTACATGTGATCAACCATCCGATCGACCTGGAGCGTTACCCGGCGGAGGCGCCAGTTCCGGATGCCTCGGATCAGAAGCCGATCCGTTTCGGGTTCTTCGGCCAGTTCGTCGACAACAAGGGGATCCATGTGCTGCTGAAGGCCGGTGATCTGCTCAACCGCAGCCAGCCCCTGCGTCCCTTCCAGATCGTCATCAATGGCGGCAACAAGAACTTCGCCTCCGGCGACTACCAGAGAAAGGTGGATGCGCTGATCAGCGACAGCCATGCCTGGGACCATGGCGAGGTGGTGGAACTGGGGGGCTACACCCATGATGAGTTGATCCGCCGCATGGCCGGCGTGGATGTGGTGGTGGTGCCTTCCACCTGGCCCGAAGTCTTCGGCCTGGTGGTGACCGAAGCCTTTGCCTGCTACAAGCCGGTGATCGCCGCCTCCATCGGTGGTCTGGCGGAGCGGGTGCAGCACGGTGTGGATGGCTTCAACTTCGTGGCCAGGGACTCCTCCGATCTGGCCGCCAAGATGGCGCTGTTTCTGGAGATGGAGCAGGACAGGTATCTGGCCATGGCCCACGCCGCCCATCAGACCGCCAGCCGCCTGAATCCACGTCGGGCTCTGCAGAGTTACGGCAAGGCCCTTGCGCTTGGAGTGGCGGCATGATTCACCTCACGGTGGCCCAGCCGATGGGGATTGACTCGGTGTTTTTCAGCTTCATCCAGCGCCTGGCTCTTCAGAACGGCCATGGCTGTGTGGATCCTCCGGCGCAGCAGTTGGATGAACCCGATCCGGGTGCCTGGATCGAAGGGATGAAAAGCAGCCGTCAGCATCATTTCGTGATTGGCTATCGTTATCCTCCTCCCTATTGGAAGCGGTTGGTCGAGAGTGCCAGCTCGATTTGCCTGCTTGCCGATCCGGATGGAATCAGCAGGCAGGTGGAAAGTCTGCAAGGCAGTTTCATTCCGGATCAGACGGCTGGCCAGTCGAATCCTGCCGGAACGGATTGGCAGGCAGGGATTGGCATGATCCGTACGGCGCTGGATGCCACCATTGAGTTGGCTGAATGCATTGTCTCTGCGGGACAGACCCCCACGCAGATCATTCCGCATGCCACGGCCTTCTTTCAGCACTCCAGTGCGGCGTTCCAACGCCTTGAGAGCTTCTATCTGCAATCCGGCGTTTCGATCGAAACCTCCTGCTGGAGAAGCTTCAGTGAGGAAGCCCAACCCCTGATCAGGCAGCTGTCGCCCCCTGTCGATTCCGTTCGCCGGGAGTTGCATCGCCTGTTGGTGTTGAAGGAAGCCACCCCTTCGAGGCTTGAGGCCCTGGCCATCCTGTTTGGCCACGGTGATTGATCTGACCAGAGCCACTCCAGAGCCATTCGCACGCTTCCCCCATGACGTCTCTTCTCGCTCCAAGCCAGGTCATTCAGGCCATCGTGGAGACCTATGGGAATGCACGCTATGCCTTCGAACCGAACGGGGGGAATCTGGGTGACATCCTGATTTCCGCAGGCTGCATCTGTGCTCTGGACCAAAGTGGTGTGCAGTGGTCGATGCTCAATGGCAGGCCATTGGATTCTCCCAGCTTTGATGTGTTGATCTACGGAGGTGGTGGCAATCTGGTGCCAAACTATGACGGTGCGGCCCAGTTTCTCAAGAAGGCGGCCGCCTCCGGCAAACCCGTCGTCATCCTCCCCCACACCATCCGATCGCATCCCGATCTTCTCGGTGCCATGACCAGTGGCATCATCTTTTGTCGTGATCAGGCCAGTTGCGACTTCGCCAGTTCTCACACAGGGATCCCCGTCCACTTTGCCGCTGACATGGCCACCGCTGTGGACATGACCCAGTTCGGACTTAACAGCATCGCTCCATTGAGGGCAGCGGCCAGGTCTGCGTGTCCGCCGGGGGCCTACGTTCTCAAGGCCCTGCGCATGGACTCTGAGAGCCAGCATCAGGCGGGCTCCCTGCCGCCAGATAACGTTGATCTGTCTGTGGTTGTCGGTGCCGTGGGAAGTGTGAAGTCTTCGATCCTGACGCAAGCCTCCCTGTTCCTTTCAACGCTTTCCCTGTTTGACTCGGTTGTCAGCGATCGCCTGCATGTTGTTATTGGTCGCCTGCTCACGAAGGGCCCTGTGCATGCCATCGAAAACAACTACGGCAAGTTGAATGCTGTGCTGAGACCGATCCTGGATCGGGGCCTGCTGCCGCCCGATCTCGTCACATTCCACTCCGATTACGCTAGCTACCTGACCGCTAACCAGCCGGCGTAGCGGATGGGATTGGTTGCCATCTCCGTCATCCCCCTTGGTCCATGTCTGTTGCGATTCTGGTGTTGGCCCATGGCTGTCCGAGCACCCTTGCGGCGACGTCCAGAGCCCTTTCGGCCTCGCCGGAGATCTCCCTGTTCGTCCATGTCGATGCCAAGGCGGATCTGGCTGCCTACCGCAAGGGGCTGGGCGATGAGCTGCCTGACAACATCACCCTGTGCGAGTCCCGAACCGATGTCTACTGGGCCGGCTTTTCCATGGTCGAAGCCACCTTCAGCCTTCTGAAACTCGCCCTGGAGACGTCGGATGCCGGTTTCTTTGCCCTGATCTCGGATGATTCCTATCCCCTCCTCAAAGCTGATCGGTTGGTGGCGAGTATCGAGGGCAGCGGGCTGCCCCGCATCAACACCTGGAGAGTTCCAGACGACCATCTCTTCCGCCAGCGCTACGACAAGTTCTTTTATATGGATTCCAAATTCAGCAACCCCCGATGGTTCCTGAATGAGCAGCGATCCGTTGGCGAGGCCGAACTGGAGGAGCTGAATCGGCTGCGCGCCATCATGACCTATGGCAAGCACCCGTTGCCGGATCTTTACTGTGGCAAGCAATGGTGGGTTCTCCCCAGGAAGGAATGCGAAACGATCCTGGCGTTGCATACGTCCAATCGGCTGCTGCGTGACTCCTTTCGGTACTCGGCTGTGCCTGATGAAACCTATGTTCAGACCCTGTTCCGATTGAGTTTCCCCGCGGCTGAGGTGTTGCCCCACCCGATGTTCGATGACTTCGCCAGAGATCCCAAGCCCTATGTCTTCACGTCCGTGGAGGAGCTCAGGGAACAGGATCTCGCCGATCGGTTGTTCGCCCGAAAGGTGCTGTTCGGCTCTGACGACGAGTACAGGGACCTGCTGAACTGATGCCTGCCCGGTGCTGGCGTTCACCCGCCGCCATCACCATCCAACACCTGCAGGCTGAACTGGGGCGCCAGTGACGCCCGTGCCCAGGCCGCCACGACCTCGGCACCGCTCCACACCACCAGCTCCACCAGATCGCCGATCCGCTGGCCCGCCCGGCCCTCCTGCGGCTGCTCCATCTGCAGGGCGTGGGGCTTCAGGGCCTCCGCCGTCCAGGGCTGCTCCATGGCGGCGCGTTCCAGCTCCAGCGGTGGACCGTCCAGCACCAGGGGGAACACGCGCAGCCGTGCCTCGCCGGCGATGGAGAACGACACGCGCCAGCCGCTTCCCGGCTCCAGCAGCGCATAGAGGGGAACCCCCGGCACCAGCCGGCCGCTCAGGCGCCGGTGCGGCCGTCCGTGGTTGTGGGGTTCGCCGATTTCCTCCGCCAGATGGCGGATCGCCTCGGGCACCCGGGCGGGGTCGGCGGCGCGGAAGAACTGCTGGTCCGGGAAGCCGATCGCATCGGCCATCGCCCGCCCGTACACCTCCGCCTGGGCCCGGACGTCGAAGTCTCCCTGGGCGAAGAACTGCCGCGCTGCCTGAAAGCTGCCCTCCAGGCCCCGCTCGCCGTGCAGGTGGAAATAGAGGCAGTTGTAGAAGCCGAACTTGATGCTGGCCCCATAGGCGCTGCGCACGGTGGTGAGATGGGCGCCGCCGCAGAGGGCCTCCGGCAGGAAGTCCTCGCTGGCCACCGCCGCCTGCTCCACCCCCACCAGCCAGAGGTAGTTGAGGTGGCGCTCGGCCGTGATCGCCCCGCGCTTGAAGGCGAACGGTTTGCGGGCCACCAGGGGGCTGCCCGGCTTGCCGCACACCAGATTCAGGTAGGTGAAATTGACGCAGTCGAAGCTGGCCACCACCGCCGGGCTGGCCCAGAAGCGCTCCACCGCCGCCCGATCCAGCAGCAGCAGTTCATCGGCATCCACCGACAGCACCACATCGCCGGTCGCCAGCCCGTAGCCGTGGATCCGCTTCTCCCGCTCGCCCGCAAACACGCCGTGGTGGTAGTGGATCGGCACCCCCAGCCGCCGGGCGAGCCCGGCGAACAGCCCGGCGGCCCGCTGGCTGGGCTGCTCCAGATCCCGGCCCACCAGGGGCTCGAGCAGCTCGCGGGTGAACTGGAAGGGCCCGTCGTTCACCACGATCTCGTCGACCCAGGCGAGCCGCTCCACCACCCGCTCGATGAAATCGAAGTCCTCGAAGAACTGGATCACCACCGAGACGCTGGCCATCGGCTCAGCTCCGCACCCAGTCGGTCACGCCGCCGGGCCGGTCGATCAGCTCGATGCCTTCGGCGGCCAGCTCGGCCCGGATGCGGTCGGCGGTGGCGAAATCGCGGCCGGCCTTGGCGGCCCGGCGCTCCTCGATCCGCTGCTGGATCGCCGTCTCCGCTTCCGCCGCCTCGGCCGGGGTGCCCTCCGCTGCGGCGCTCGCCGCCTCCGCCTCCAGCCCCAGCACCCCGGCCAGCTCCAGGAGCAGCCGCCAGCGGGGCTCCAGCTCCGCCGTCTCACCGGCGGCTTCGGCGTCGCTCCCCCCCCGTTCCAGCCGGTTGGCCAGGGCCCGCAACGGCCGGGCCAGTTCGAACAGCACCGCCAGGGCCGCCGAGGTGTTGAGGTCGTCGTCCATGGCGGCGGCGAAGCGCTCCCGGACCCCGGCCAGCGGGCCGGCGGCCTCGCGCTCCGGCTCCGGGCCGTTCACGGCTGCCGCCGTGGGCCCCCAGCCGAGGGTCGCCCCGTGGCGGCCCCCCAGGCCGAGGGCGGCGTCCAGCCCCTTCCAGCCGGTGGCGGCCGCCGCCAGGGCCTCGGCGGTGAAGTCGAGCGGCTTGCGGTAGTGGGCCTGCAGCACGAACAGCCGCAGGGTCATCGGGCTGACGCCGCTCTCCAGCAAGGCGCGGATCGTGGTGAAGTTGCCCAGCGACTTGGACATCTTCTCGCCGCCCACGTTGACCATGCCGTTGTGCAGCCACCAGCGGGCCAGGGGCTGGCCGCTGGCCGCCTCCGACTGGGCGATCTCGTTCTCGTGGTGGGGAAAGATCAGATCGGCACCACCCAGATGGATGTCGATCGTGGTGCCCAGCTCCTCGCGCACCATCGCCGAGCATTCGATGTGCCAGCCGGGCCGGCCTGCGCCCCAGGGCGAGGGGAAGCTGGGTTCGCCCGGCTTGGCCCCCTTCCAGAGGGCGAAATCGAAGGGGTGGCGCTTGCGGGCCTCCTCCGCCTCGTTCGTGCGGCCGCTGGCCCCTTCCTGCTGCTCCTCCAGCGTGCGGCCGCTGAGCTTGCCGTAGCCGGCCTGCCGCATCACGGCGAAGTACACGTCGCCATCGGCCGAATAGGCCGCCCCCTTGGCCTCCAGCTCGCCGATCAGCGCACGGATCGCGTCCAGGCTGCGGGTGGCCCGGGGCATCCGGTCGGGGGGAAGGATGTGCAGGGCGGCCATGTCGGCCTGGAAGGCGGCGATGTTGCGCTCGCTCACCACCTCCATGGAGCTGCCCTCCTCCTCGGCCCGCTTGAGAATCTTGTCGTCGATGTCGGTGAAGTTCTGGACGAAAGTGACGGCGTAGCCGCTCCAGACCAGATACCGCCGCAGCACGTCCCAGACGATGTAGCTCCGGGCGTGGCCCAGGTGGCAGAGGTCGTAGACCGTGACGCCGCAGCAGTAGATCGACACCCTTCCCGGCTGCAGCGGCTCGAACGGCTCGCAGGTGCGGGTGAGGGTGTTGGTGAGCCGCAGGGTCAATGGCCCGCTCCCGCCACTGCTCCGGCGCCAGCACCCGCGTGGCCAAGGCGGCCGCCGCCGTAGCCGGCCCGGCTGCGCACGTTGGCGCACCAGTCGTCGTGCTCCAGGTACCACTGCACCGTTTCCCTCAGG
This sequence comes from Synechococcus sp. CCAP 1479/9, assembly GCF_019038535.1. Taxonomy (NCBI): domain Bacteria; kingdom Bacillati; phylum Cyanobacteriota; class Cyanophyceae; order Synechococcales; family Synechococcaceae; genus Synechococcus; species Synechococcus sp. CCAP 1479/9. Next base: position 42,824 of record NZ_JAFKRK010000001.1, read on the forward strand.
CCCTGCTGGAAGTCGTGGCGGGGCTGCCAGCCCAGTTCGGTGCTGATCCGCTGCGGGTCGATGGCATAGCGCCGGTCGTGGCCCGGCCGGTCGGCCACCGGGGTGATCAGGCCGGCGTGGGGGGCACCGTCGGGCCGCAGCTCGTCGAGCAGGGCGCAGATGGCGTGCACCACCTCCTTGTTGGTTCGTTCGCCGTGACCACCGACGCAGTAGCTGCGGCCCACCTCGCCGCTGGTGGCGGCCAGCAGCAGGGCCTCGACGTGGTCCTCCACGTAGAGCCAGTCGCGCACGTTGGCCCCGTCGCCGTAGAGGGGGATCGGCTCTCCGGCGGCGGCCTTGAGGATCACCACCGGGATCAGCTTCTCGGGGAACTGCCAGGGCCCGTAGTTGTTGCTGCAGTTGGTCAGGACCACCGGCAGCCCGAAGGTGTGGTGCCAGGCCTGGACCAGGTGGTCGCTGCCCGCCTTGCTGGCCGAGTAGGGGCTGCGCGGGTCGTAGGGGGTGGTCTCGGAGAACCGGCCCGTGGCCCCCAGGGAGCCGAACACCTCATCGGTGCTGATGTGGTGGAACCGGAACAGCTCCCGCCGCTCCGCTGGCAGCCCCTCCCAGTGGGCCCGCACCGCCTGAAGCAGGTGGTAGGTGCCCATCACGTTGCTGACCAGGAAGGCGCCCGGATCGTCGATCGAGCGGTCGACGTGGCTTTCGGCGGCCAGGTGCAGCACCAGGTCCGGATCGGCCTGCCGCACCGCGGCTGCGGTGGCCTCCGCGTCGGCCAGGTCCACCTGCAGCAGCCGGTGCCGCGGTCCGTCGGCCCGCTCCGCCGCCGGTCCCAGCGCCGCGATCGTGTTGTAGATGCCCAGCAGGTCGCTGGCGTAGCCCATCTTGTCGAGGTTGAACACCGTCGCGGTGCTGTCCTGCAGCAGCCGCCGCACCAGCGCCCCGCCGATGAAGCCCGCGCCGCCGGTCACCAGGATGCGGCGACGGCCGGCAAGCAGCAGCGGCAGGTCGAGGGAGGGGTACGGATCCATCGGTGTGGGGCGAGACGGGGTCGGAGTGTTCAGGCCTGGGGCAGGGGAATCCGCGCCAGCACCTCGGCGAGGGCGGCCTGCCAGTGTTGCCCCTCCAGGTCCAGGGCGTGCCGGGTGGTGGTGCCATCCAGCAGGGAATAGGAGGGGCGACGGGCCGGGGTGGGGTAGTCGGCGGTGGTGATCGGCAGCACCCGGGCCGGGGTGTAGATCAGCCCCCGCGCCGCCGCCAGCATCCCGATGGCCACGGCGAAGTCGTACCAGCTGGCGGCACCGCAGTCGCTCCAGTGGTGGCGCCCGCTCACCCCCCGGCCGATCACCCGCCAGCAGGCCTGGGCCAGGCCGGCCGTGGCCGTGGGGCAGCCCACCTGGTCGGCCACCACCTTGAGGGGCTCGCCGGCGGCGGCTTTCGCCCGGTGCAGGCGCAGCATGGTGAGGCAGAAGTTGGCCCCCACCGGCCCGTACACCCAGCTGGTGCGCAGCAGACAGAGGCGATCGGCGCCCAGGGCGGCCGCCGCCCGCCGTTCCCCCTCGGCCTTGGTGGCGCCGTAGACGCCCAGGGGGGCCAGGGCCTGCTCCGGGGCGTAGGGACGGCCCTGTTCACCGTCGAAGACGAAATCGGTGCTCACCTGCAGCAGCCGGCCGCCGGACTCGGCCAGGGCCTCGGCGAAGGCCCCGGGGGCGCCGGCGTTGACCGCTTCGGCCAGCTCCGGTTCGCTCTCGGCCCGGTCGACGGCGGTGTAGGCGCCGGCATTGAGCACCCAGTCGGGCCGGTGACGGTGCACCGCGGCGCGGCAGGCGGCCGGATCGGCCAGATCCAGGTCATCCCGTCCCATCGCGATCAGGTCGATACCGGCGGGGACGCTGGCCAGCAGGGCCTGTCCGAGCTGGCCGTGGCGGCCGGTCAGCAGCACCCGCACCGGTTCAGGCATCGATGGCGGAGGCAAAGCTCGCGCGCAGCCTACCTTCGCGTGGCTATTTCGCCTCCATCCAGTTGGGGCCGACGCCGGTGTCGACCGCCAGTGGCACCAGCAGTTGCACCGCCTGCTCCATGGTGCGGCGGGTGAGCTCCCGCACCTCCTCGAGCGCCTCCGGCGCCGCCTCCAGCACCAGTTCGTCGTGCACCTGCAGCAGCAGGCGGGCCGGCAGGCCGGCCTCGCTGAGCGCCCGTTGCAGGCTCACCATCGCCAGCTTGATGATGTCGGCGCTGGAGCCCTGGATCGGGGCGTTGGCGGCGGCCCGCAGTTGCTGGGCCTCCATGCCGCCGCGGCGGGCCACCTCCAGGTCAATGTCCAGCGGATCCTTGCCCAGCAGCCGGCCCAGGCCGCCGGGATCGAACTGGAACGGCCGCCGCCGCCCCAGGATCGTCTCCACGTAGCCGCGGCTGAGGGCCAGCCGCTCCTGCAGTTCCAGGTACAGGAACACCTTCGGGTAGCGCTGCTTGTAGAGGCTCAGGAACTCCTTGGCCCGGGCCTGGCCCATGCCGGTTTCCCGGGCCAGCCGCTGGGCCCCCATGCCGTAGATCACCCCGAAGTTGATCGTCTTGCCCAGACGCCGCTCCTCCGGTGTCACCGTGTCGGTCTCGAGCAGCAGCCGGGCGGTGAGGGCGTGGACGTCATCGCCTTCGTTGTAGGCCTGCACCAGCACCGGTTCTCCGGAGAGGTGGGTGAGGATGCGCAGCTCGATCTGGGAGTAGTCGGCGCTGATCATCCGCCAGCCCTCCTGGGGCAGGAAGGCCTTGCGGATGCGGCGGCTGAACTCGGTGCGGATGGGGATGTTCTGCAGGTTGGGGTTGCTGCTCGACAGCCGCCCGGTGGCGGTCACCGCCTGGTTGAAATCGGTGTGCACCCGCCCGGTCTCGGGTTCCACCAGGGCCGGCAACGCCTCCACGTAGGTGCTCAGCAGCTTGCTGAGGGTGCGGTGCTCCAGCACCAGCTTCACCACCGGATGGTCGTCCTCCAGCTTTTCCAGCACCGCCGCATCGGTGCTCCAGCCGGTCTTGGTGCGGCGCGATTTCTTGCGGTCGAGCCCCAGGGTGTCGAACAGCAGTTCCCCGAGTTGTTTGGGGGAGGCCAGGTTGAAGTCCACGCCCGCCGCCGCCTGGGCCTCCTGCTCCAGCCGGGCCAGGGTGGTGCTGAGCTCCACGGCCAGCTCCTTCAGGTAGGGCACGTCGATGCGGATGCCGGTGGCCTCCATCTGGGCCAGCACCGGCTCCAGGGGCAGCTCCACCTGCTGCAGCAACAGGGGCAGCTGGGGCCCCATCGCCGCCAGCTGCCGGCTCAGCACGGCGCCCAGGCGCCGGGTGAGGTGCACGTCCATGGCGCAGTAGAGCGCCGCAGCCTCGATCGGCACGTCGGCGAAGTTCTGACCCTTGGCCACCAGATCGCCGTAGGTCGTCGGCTGGAGGCCGAACTCCCGCGCCGCCATCGCCTCCAGGCCATGCTTGGCGTTGGCATCCCGCAGGTAGTCCGCCAGCAGGGTGTCCATCACCACACCGGCCAGGGGCAGCCCATGGCGCAGCAGGATCAGGCGGTCGTACTTGGCGTTCTGGAGCGCCTTGGGGTGCCCGGCGCTGGCCAGCCACGGCCCCAGGGCCAGCAGCACCGCGTCCAGGGGCAGCTGCTCCGGGGCCGGGGGGGGCGCGGTGAGCAGGTCGGCGGCCGGTGGGCTGTGGTGGCCGATGGGCACGTAGGCCAGATCCGCCAGCCCCTCCCCCCAGCAGAAGCCGATCCCCACCAGCTCCGCCTTGAAGGGATTGAGGGAGGTGGTCTCGGTGTCGAGGGCGACCGGTGCCGTCGGGTCGGTGCAGGCCATCAGCCGCTCGATCAGGGCGGCCAGGGCCTCGGGGGTGGTGACCAGCTCCGGGCGCAGGGCGGGCAGGGCCGGATCCCCCCCGTCCTCCGGGGAGACGGTGGCGTCCGGGGCCTCAGGCGCGGCCGCGGCTGGGGACGCCGGTGGGGCGGCGGCCGTTGCAGCAGCAGCGCCGGCGTCCGGGCCAGCGGCGGCGGCGGGTTCGGGAGGCTCCGAAGAGAACAGGCGGGCGAAGCCCTCGGTCTGCTTTACCAGGCTGAACAGCTCCAGCTCGGCCAGCCGGGCCCCCAGCCCCTCGCGGTCCACCCGCCCCAGGGCCAGGCGGGGCTCCTCGGGCAGGGGGATCTGCACCAGGATCTCCGCCAGCATCCGGGAGCGGAAGGCGTTCTCCCGGTCGGTCTCCAGCTTGGTTTTCAGGGCCCCCTTCTGCTCGTCGAGGGCGGCGTAGATGCCGTCCAGGTCGCCGTGGGCCTTGAGCAGGGCGAGGGCGGTCTTGGGCCCCACCCCCTTGACCCCGGGGATGTTGTCGGAGCTGTCGCCGGTGAGGGCCTTGAGGTCCACCACCCCTTCCGGCGGCACCCCCAGCTTCTCGATCACCTGGGCCCGGCGGATCTGGGTGGGGCCGCTGTTCTTGGCGTAGGGGCCGCCGCCCATGTAGAGCACGGCGATGTCGCGCTCGTCGTCCACGAGCTGGAACAGGTCGCGGTCGCCGGAGAGGATCCGCACCCGCCAGCCCTCGCCCGCCGCCCGGTTGGCCAGGGTGCCGAGCACGTCATCGGCCTCGTAGCCCGGCGCCATCGACAGGGGCAGGTCGAGGCAATCCCTGAGGATGGCCTGCAGGTTGGCCAGATCGGCGAAGAAGTGCTCCGGGGCCTCTTCCCGGTGGGCCTTGTAGGCGGCGTCCGCCTCGTGGCGGAAGGTGGGTTCGGCCGTGTCGAAGGCGATCACCACCCCCTGGGGCCCCAGGCCTTTGCAGTTGTCGAGCAGGGCCTTGAGGAAGCCGTAGGTGACGCTGGTGGGCACCCCGTCCTTGGTGGCCAGTCCCCCCTCACCGCCCTTGGCGAAGGCGTAGAAGCTGCGGAAGGCCAGGGAGTGGCCGTCCACGAGCAGCAACAGGGGCTTGTCCCGCTCCATGGCCGTTCCCGGGATCCGTCCGCCGTCCGCCACAGCCTGCCATCCGGCGGCCCGGATGCGCCGTGACGGCCACCGGCCGGGCCGCCTTCAGCCGCTGCCGCCAGTACCGCTGGTGGCTGGAGCGGGTGTGGGAGCCGCAGGGCGGCCGGCTGCTGTTCATCGGCCTCAACCCCTCCCGCGCCGACCATCGCCACGACGACCCCACCCTGCGGCGGCTGATGGCCTTCGCCGCCGGCTGGGGCTACGGCGGCCTGGAGGTGCTGAACCTGTTCGCCCGCATCAGCCCCCACCCGGCGGCCCTGGCCCTGGCGGCCGATCCGGTGGGCGCCGCCAACCCCGCCTGGATCCGGCGAAGGGTGCGGGCCGGCGAGCGGCGCAGCGGTTCCGCCCGGGCCGGTGCGCCGCCGCCGCTGATCTGGGTGGGCTGGGGCAACGGCGGCCGCCGTTCCGGCCAGGACGAACGGGTGCTGGAGCTGCTGGAACCCCACCGCTCCCGGCTGGTGTGTCTCGGCCTCACCGCCTCCGGCGCCCCGCTCCATCCCCTCTACCGGCCGGCCACAAGCCTGTTGCGGCCATTTGGGGCATCCTGTGGGCAGTCCGACGCCGCCGTCCGCGCCCCATGGCCCGCACCCCCCGCCGCTATGCCATCCACCTGTTCCTGAGTGGCGGCCACCACCAGGAGGTGCACTTCAACACCCTGGAGGACTTCCAGAACTGGTACGGCGGCGTGCTCAACGCGGCGGCCCTCGACACCTTCGTGAACGTGCCGATCAGCGACCTGACCAGCGAGTTCCTGGTGCTGCGGGCCGGCAGCGTCCAGGCGATCCGGGTGGAGCCGATCTACGGCGCCCTCGACGACTGAGGCCCAGAGGCCGTTCGTCAGAGCGCTGAGGATCAGAGCGCTGTGGCGATCCGTTCCCGGTCGCTGCCGAGACGGTGCAGCAGCAGCCAGGTGGTGAGCAGGTCGGGCCCCTTGAGGCTGCCCAGCAGGGCGGCCCGCAGGCCCTTCATCAGCACCCCTTTCTTGACGCCCGCCGCCGTGGCGGCGGCCCCCAGCAGCGCCTGGGCGGCTTCGGCCTCGAGCGGCCCCTCCGGCAACTGCTCCAGCAGGGCCGTCAGGGCGGCGCGGCTGGGGTCGTCGGCCCGCAGGGCCAGGGCTGCCTCGTCCGGCACCGGCGTCTCGAAGAAGGGGGCGGCCTGGTCGACCCCGTCCGCCAGCAGGCTGAGGGAGGGGCCGAGCAGGGCGCAGAGATCCTCCTGCCAGCCGGCGTCAGCAGCGGCGCCCTCGCCCCAGCCCCGGGCCTGCCAGAGGGGCAGCAGCCGCTGGCGCAGTTCGCCGGCCGACAGTCCGTGCAGCACCTGGGCATTGAGCCAGTTGAGCTTGTCCCAGTCGAAGCGCGCCCCGGCCCGGTTGACCCGCTCGAAGGAGAACACCGCCGCCGCCTGCTCGAGGCTGAAGCGCTCGCCGATGCCCTCCGGCGGCGACCAGCCCAGCAGGGTCATGTAGTTGACCAGGGCCTCGGCGGTGTAGCCCATGGCGCGGAAATCACCCACGGAGGTGACGCCGTCGCGCTTGGAGAGCTTGCGGCCCTCCTGGTTGAGGATCAACGGGGTGTGGGCGAACTGGGGCGGCGTCAGCCCCAGGGCGGCATAGAGCAGCAGCTGCTTGCCGGTGTTGGCGATGTGGTCCTCGCCGCGGATCACGTGGCTGATGGCCATGGCGGCGTCGTCCACCACCACCACCAGGTTGTAGAGGGGGTCGCCGATGGCATCGGCGGGCGCCCGGCGGGCGATCACCATGTCGCCGCCCAGGTCACTGCCGGCCCAGCGCATCTCGCCGCGCACCAGGTCGTTCCAGGTGATCGTGGCGCCGTCGTCGATGCGGAAGCGCACCACCGCTTCGCGTCCCTCGTCGATGTAGGCCTGCTGCTGCTCCGGGGTGAGATCCCGGTGCAGGTTGTCGTAGCGGGGGGCCCGGCCCTCGGCCTGCTGGCGCTCCCGCATCGCCGCCAGCTCGGCGTCACTGGCGAAGCAGCGGTAGGCGTGGCCGCCCTCAAGCAACTGCTCGATCGCGGCCCGGTGGGCCTCGATGCGCGCGCTCTGCACCACCGGCTCCTCGTCCCAGGTGAGGCCCAGCCAGCGCAGGCCATCGAGGATGTTCTCGGTGAATTCCGGTTTGGACCGTTCCCGGTCGGTGTCCTCGATGCGGAGCAGGAAGGCGCCCCCCAGGTGGCGGGCGAACAGCCAGTTGAACACCGCCGTGCGGGCGGTGCCGATGTGGAGGGTGCCGGTGGGGCTGGGGGCCAGCCGAACGCGTACGGGAACCGCTGCGGCCACGGAATCGGCTCCAGGTGGTGAGAACGGGACTGACGGGGCTCGAACCCGCAACTTCCGCCGTGACAGGGCGGTGCTCTAACCGATTGAACTACAGTCCCAGACCGACATTCGAGGCTCGATCCGCCCCGGGGGGTGGATGCGGCACCGATGGGCGATCACGACGGCGCGGACGCCGACCAAGGAAGTATCCATCGTCACCGGTCCCTCCGTCAACGCGGTTCGTCAACGGCGCCCTCGAAGGCTGGCAGGGGACGGGCCTGGTGACTGGGCGACACAAAAAGCCCCGTGCGGGGCACGGGGCTGGCGCTGACCAAAGGGGACGCCGAGGCGCTGGGCTCAGGGGCGGAAGCCAGCGGGTTCGATCAGACGCACCTGATTGCCACGGGCGGTGAACTCCCGCCCCTGGTCGCTCTGGACCACGACCCGACCTCCGGACTTGACCCGGATGACCCGGGCCCGGACCCAGCCAAGGGCGGCCGATTCCAGCACCTTGACCACATCACCGGGTTGTAGATCCAACTCCATGTTCGGAACCACGAGACTGCAAATGGGACCATCGAACGCGCCGTGGAGGACTTGAACCCCCGACATCAGGTTTTGGAGACCTGCGTTCTACCAACTGAACTAACGGCGCAAGGCCGATGGCCCCTGGAAAGCGTGAAAGGGAAACGCGGGCAATGAAATCCCGTGAAACCAGGCTTCAGCGATCGAAGCGCTGTTTGACGCGCGTGGCTTTACCCACCCGGTCACGAAGATAGAAGAGCTTCGCCCGACGCACCTTACCGCGCCGCTCCACCTTCACGGAAGCGACCTGGGGGCTGTGCAGCATGAAGACCCGCTCCACGCCGATGCCCTGGAAGATGCGGCGCACGGTGATGGTCTGGTTGAGGCCGCCGTGGCGCTTGGCGATCACCACGCCCTCGTAGGGCTGCACCCGCTCCTTGTTGCCCTCCCGGATGCGCACGCCCACCTTGACGGTGTCGCCCACGTAGATCTCGGGCAGGTCGCTCTTCAGCTGGGCCGCCTCGAACTCCTCGATCAGGGCACGGGCACTGAGCTTGCCGGTGGTGACAGTCACGGCGGCAGGGGCCGCCACGTCAGGGGTCTCCTGGTCCACGGTCTGCGGGTCCACCTCGGTGGATGGATCGGTGGTGGTCGGATCGGTCTCGGTTGCCATCCCTTTTCTCTGAGCGCCTGGCCAAACCAACACCTTACCGCCTCAGGTGACCCCCTTCCCCCCGCGCCGCCGCCAGCTCCGCTGCAGCCGCTCCCAGGCCATGGCGCCGCCGGTGACCAGCATCCACAGCAGCCCCAGGCCGTTGAGGAGCACGTAGAGCGTCTCCCCCACCTGGCCCAGCCAGCTCTGGAGCCATTCGCCCTCGTGCAGCACCATCAGCGGATGGACCTGGTCCCGGCTCAGCCCGCCCCAGTCCCGCAGCAGGCGGTAACCCACACCCGTGACGGCCGAGAGCAGCAGGGGCGCCAGCACCAGCGGCGCCATCCAGGCATGGGCCTGCCGCAGGCGGGCGCCCCAGGAGGGTGAGGCGGGCCGTGGGGGGGCGGCGGGGCTGGGGCTGGACACGGGGAAACGACGGCGGGAGGGACGCTATTGATAACTTGAATGTCCGGCCCGACTCCCATCGCATGAACCTGTTCGCCGATCTGCTGGCCAGCACCAACGGCGTCAAGGGCGGTGGCACCCCTCTCACCCAGGCCGGTCCCCGCATCCAGAAGGGCCGCCGTGGGGTGGAGGTGAAGTCGGCGCGGGAGATCGCGATCATGCGCCAGGCCTCCCGCATCGTGGCCACCGTGCTGCGGGAGATCATCGACATGGCCGCCCCGGGCATGACCACCGGCGACCTCGACCGCCACGCCGAGGCCCGCATCCGCGCCATGGGGGCCACCCCCAGCTTCAAGGGCTACCACGGCTTTCCGGCCAGCATCTGCGCCAGCATCAACGACGAAGTGGTGCACGGGATCCCCAGCGCCAAACGGGTGATCAAGGCCGGTGATCTGGTCAAGATCGACACCGGCGCCTACTTCGAGGGCTTCCACGGCGACAGCTGCGTCACCCTCTGCGTCGGCGAGGGGGTGCCGGAGGAGGCCCGCCGCCTCAGCCGGGTGGCCCAGGAATCCCTGATGAAGGGCCTGGCCACCGTGAAGGCCGGCAGCACCCTGCTGGAGCTGGCCGGTGCCGTCCAGGACCACGTCGAGGCCCATGGCTACGCGGTCGTCGAGGACTACACGGGCCACGGCGTGGGCCGCAACCTCCACGAGGAGCCCTCGGTGTTCAACTACCGCACCCGGGACCTGCCCAACATGCAGCTGCGGGCCGGCATGACCCTGGCGGTGGAGCCGATCCTCAACGCCGGCAGCAGGGCCTGCCGCACCCTCAAGGACCGCTGGACCGTGGTGACCGTGGACGGCAGCCTCTCGGCCCAGTGGGAGCACACCATCGTGGTCACCTCCGACGGCTGCGACATCCTCACCGACCGCGACTTCTAGGTCCGGCCGGCCCTGCCGCTGCGCCGTTCAGCGCCGCAGCAGCAGGCTCATGTAGGCCCAGCGCGTCAGGGTCGCCAGGGGCATCAGCACGAAGGTCAGCGGGTTCGGGGTGACGATGATCAGGCTGCAGTTCCAGTCGGCCTGCCGCAGGATCTCGCCCGCCACCCAGTCCGCGCCCATGACGCCGACGGGGTTGAGGGCCGAGCGGAACGGCCCCAGCACCAGGCGCCGCAGCCGCAGGGTCGGGGCGAGGGCCGGGGCCCGCAGGCTGAGCAGCTGGCCCAGCAGCCGTTTGCTGATCTCGTAGAGGGGGCTCACGGCCGGCTGAATCTCCGCTTCCGAGGTGTTCACCCACACCTCCGGCCGCCGGCGCCCGTCACGCTCCAAGGGCTCCCGTCGCTGCACCACGACGGCGAACAGCTCCAGCAGCCGCCAGGCGCTCAGGGCGTTGACCTCCAGGGAACGGCCGGTCGCCTCGGCGCCGCCATCACCATGGACATTGATGCCGTGGTTGATCACCAGCAGGTCCACCTCCTCGAGCAGGGAGTCCAGGGCAGCCTCCTGACCCACCTGCCAGTGCACCTGGCGCAGGGGGATCGGCTGCCCGTCCGGGCCTGCCAGCTGCAGCGGGGCCGGGCTGTGGGTGAGGGCGATCAGCCGGGCGCCGCGGCGGTGCCAGCGGCGCAGCAGGGCCTGGCCGAGGGCGCCGCTGGCACCGGTGACGGCCACGGTGAGCGCTTCGTTCGAGGGGTCCGGCATGGGCCTGCGGTGGTCGTGCTGCCTAGATTGCCCGGCACCTGCGGGTCCCGGCGAGGTCACACCATGTCCATCCCCCTGCTGATCGGCTCCTGTGAACCCTTCAGCGGCAAGTCGGCGGTGGTGCTGGGTCTGGGTCGCCAGCTCGCCCGCCAGGGCGTGCCGCTCGCCTTCGGCAAGCCGCTGGCCACCTGCATGGACGACCCCCTCGACGCCCCCACCGATGGGGCGCCGGGCAACCCGCTGCTGGACCCAGATGTGCGCTTCATCGGCGCCACCCTGGGGCTGGAGCCGGAGCAGCTGATCCCTTCGCTGCACGTGCTGGAGCCGGCGGCCGCCAAGGCCCGGCTGCTGGCCGGGGATCTGGCCCCGGGGGAGGGGCTGACGCTCCTGCAGCGGCGCATCCACGACGACGCCGAACGGCTGGTGCTGCTGGAGGGGGCCGGCAGCCTCAGCGAAGGTCAGCTCTACGGCCTGGGCCTGGTGCAGCTCGCCCAGGCCCTGCAGGCCCCGGTCCTGCTGGTGCACCCCTGGAGCGACAGCCGCAGCGTTGACGCCCTGCTGGAGGCCCGGCACCAGCTGGGTGACCTGCTGGCGGGTGTGGTGCTGAACGCCGTGCTGCCCGAGGTGGTGCCGGAGGTGCGGGAGGCGGTGCTGCCGGCCCTGGAGCGGCTGGGGATCCCGGTGCTGGGCGTGATGCCCCGCAGCCCCCTGCTGCGCAGCGTCACGGTGGAGGAGCTGGCCCGCCGGCTCGAGGCCACCGTGCTCTGCTGCCACGACGGCCTCGACCTGCTGGTGGAGACCCTCTCGATCGGCGCCATGAACGTCAATTCGGCGATGGAGTTCTTCCGGCGCCGCCGCAACATGGCTGTGGTGACGGGTGCTGACCGCACCGACATCCAGCTGGCGGCCCTGGAGGCCTCCACCCAGTGCCTGATCCTCACCGGCGCCGGTGAGCCGCTGCCCCAGCTGATCAGCCGGGCCGAGGAGCTGGAGGTGCCGGTGCTCAAGGTCGACCACGACACCCTCACCACCGTCGAGGTGATCGACGCCGCCATCGGCCATGTGCGGCTGCACGAAGCGGTGAAGGCCACCTATGCGATCCGGCTGGTCGAAGAGAACTGCCACTTCGATCGGCTGTTCGGCCGGCTGCGGCTGGCGGTCCATGCCTGAGGGCGCTGCTAGTTTCAGTTCGTTGGTTGTCGATAACGGGTGACCCGGTCCCTAGATCTTCCGGCCCTGGACCGGATCGATACACTCGCCCAGGAGCTGGCCATGCTCCAGGACCGGGGCAAACGCAGAATCGCCTTCCTCGGCAGCCGCCATGTGCCGGTGGTGTCGATCCATCTGGTGGAGCTGGTGGCCCGCTCCCTGGCCCAGGAGGGCCACAACCTGATCACGTCCGGTGCCCAGGGGGTCAATGCGGCCGTGATCCGCAGCGTGCTGGAGGTGGATCCGGCCCGGCTCACCGTGCTGCTGCCCCAGAGCCTCGAGCGCCAGCCGGGCGAATCCCGCAGCCAGCTGGAGCGGGTGCTGCACCTGGTGGAGAAGCCTGAGAACGACGAGCTGCCCCTGCCGATGGCCAGCAGCCTCTGCAACCAGGAGATCATCAACCGCTGCGACCAGCTGATCTGCTACGCCTTCCACGACAGCGAGACCCTGCTCTCCAGCTGTCGCACCGCCGAGGATATGGGCAAGGTGGTCAGCCTGATGTTCTTCGACTGAGCCGCCGGTTTCGGTCCAGCCGGGCTTCAGCCCAGCAGGTTTTCCTGGCGGGGCAGCACCTGCAGCCGCGTTCCCTCCCGGCCCATCACCGTCACCTGGGCGCCGGGGGGCAGGAGCTGGTCGGGGGCCAGGTTCTGGGCGGCCCAGCTCTGGCCCTGCCAGCGCACCCGGCCCTCGCCGCTGGCATCGAAGGCCGTGGTCACCTCTGCCAGTTCGGCGCGGGCGCCGGGGGGGATGGTGCGGGCCTGGCGGCGGGCCGACCAGCGCCGCAGCCAGACGTAGCCCGTGCCGACCAGCACGGCGAAGAGGAGCAGCTGGGCCAGGGGCGGCACCACCGGCGCCAGGATGGCGACGAGGGTGAGCAGCAGGGCCGCCACGGCAGCGATCAGCAGCAGGCCGTCGCCGTCGGCGCCCACCAGCTCCAGCAGCAGCAGCACCCCCGCCAGGGCGAGCCAGAGGATCGGGGGTGCGGGCATCGGCGGCGGGCTCAGGGGCGGAGACGGAGCAACAACGAAACCAACGGGAAGGTTGGCCGTCGCCCCCATCCTGCCTAGCGTGGCGCCAGTGAAGAAGCCGGCATGGAAGTGCTCCTCATTCCGGTGCTCCTGGTGCTCGGCGGTCTCGGCATCAGCGGCATCAAGGTCACCAGCAGCAGTCGCTCGATGCTGGTGGAGCGCCTCGGCAAGTACGACCGGGAGCTGCGCCCGGGCCTTTCGCTGGTGATCCCCGGCATGGAGCGGGTGGTCAGCCACGAATCGCTGAAGGAGCGGGTGCTCGACATCCCCCCCCAGCAGTGCATCACCCGCGACAACGTCTCGATCGAGGTGGATGCGGTGGTGTACTGGCAGCTGCTGGAGCACGCCCGCGCCTACTACGCCGTCGACAACCTGCAGGCGGCCATGGTCAACCTGGTGCTCACCCAGATCCGGGCCGAGATGGGCAAGCTCGACCTCGACCAGACCTTCACCACCCGCAGCGAGGTGAACGAGACCCTGCTCAAGGAACTGGATCAGGCCACCGATCCCTGGGGCGTCAAGGTGACCCGCGTAGAGCTGCGCGACATCCAGCCTTCCCAGGGGGTGCAGCAGGCGATGGAGCAGCAGATGACCGCCGAGCGGGAGAAGCGGGCGGCGATCCTGCGCTCCGAGGGGGAGCGGGAGTCCCAGGTGAACGCGGCCCGGGGCCGGGCCGAGGCCCTGGTGCTGGATGCCAAGGCCAAGCAGGAGGCGGTGCTGCTCGATGCCGATGCCCAGGCCAAGCAGCAGCTGCTGCTGGCCAAGGCGCGGGCCGAGTCGGCCACCCAGCTGGCGGCCGTGATCGAAGCCCATCCGGCGGCGGCCGAGGGCCTGCGGCTGTTGCTGGCCAAGGACTGGATGGCCATGGGTCAGGAGATGGCCCGCTCCCACGGCGGATCGGTGCTGATGGTGGATCCCCAGAGCCCGGCCTCGCTGCTGGCGGCCCTCAAGGGGCTGCAGGAGAAGGGCGGCAGCTGAGGCCCGTCCGCCGTCCTTGCCCTCAGCTGCGCAGCACCGCCCGCAGGCCTTCGCTGTAAAGAAGAGCTGTGCAGAGAATGCCGCCGGCCCAGCAGAGGCTGCGGAGCGGCGGCAGGTTGGCCACATAGGCCCCGATGTAGCCCAGACGCAGGGCGGGGTGCAGCCAGGCCACCAGGGGCACCCACGGGGCGGCCGCCAGCACCGAGGGGGCCACCAGCAGGCACAGCAGGCAGGCGGGGGCGTGCAGGGTGAAGGCTTCGAAGCTGTTCTGGTGCGCCCAGTTGGCCCGCTTGCCCCAGGCCGGCAGCCGCTCGAACATCGCCCGGGGGGCGGCCAGGTCGGAGGGTTGGAAGTCGGCCTGGGAGCGGGCGGCGCCCAGGGGGATCAGGCTGAGCACCACCACGGCTCCCGAGAGCACCAGCGACCAGGCGAAGGGCCCGCCGGCGGCCGCCGGCAGCACCGGCAGGGCGATGCTGGCCGCCAGGAGGGGGCTGAGCAGGGAGGTGGCCATCGGAACCGGGCGGCTGGGGTCTCTTTTCTAGGCTGGCGCTGCCTTGCCTTCGCCTGCGCCATGGCCGACAGCTATTCCTTCGACGTCGTCTCCGACTTCGACCGCCAGGAGCTGGTGAACGCCGTCGACCAGGTGCGCCGCGAGGTGGGCCAGCGCTACGACCTGAAGGACTCCAACACCGAGATCGAGGTGGAGGAGGCCAGCCTGACGATCACCACCGCCAGCGACATGACCCTCGACGCGGTGGTCGATGTGCTGCGTCAGAAGGCCACCAAGCGCAACCTGTCGCTGAAGATCTTCGACCTGCAGACCCCCGAGCCGGTGGGCGGCAACCGGGTGAAGCAGGTGGTGAAGTTGCGCAAGGGCCTCAGCCAGGAGCTCGCCAAGAAGCTCAGCAAGAAGGTGCGCGATGAGGTCAAGAAGGTGACCGTGGCGATCCAGGGCGAGAGCCTGCGGGTGACCGGCAAGAACAAGGACGACCTCCAGCAGGTGATCACCCTGCTGCGGGCCGAGGACCTGGAGGTGCCGCTGCAGTTCGAGAACTACCGCTGAGGCCACCGCGGATCCGGCCCCTCAGGCGCCGGCTGCAGCGGAAGGCGGCGGCGACCCCAAGGATCGGCAGGGGGCCAGGTGCATCGGAATCCCCGGGGTCGGGGTGCGGCATCGGTGTGACCGGTCCGGAGCGTGGCTCGGTCTCGGGGGTGGGATCCGGACACGCATCGGGATCGCCGTCGCTTTCGTAGCCGGGGCAGTAAATCAGGGATCCGTACAGGGGCCAGTCGGAACTTCCGGGATCGCCTGAACTTGAGGGCGTGATCAACAGCTGCCAGCCTCCATTGACGCCGTGGAAGAGGGCTGGAGTGGTGAGATTCCTGCCACTGATATCCACGGAGATGAAGCCACAATCCGGCAGCTGGCAGATGGGTGCCCGGCTGTAGAGACCCTCGGGGGCACTGCTCGAGTGGGTGAAGGTCATCCAGGCTTCGGCGGGAGGTACGTCGGTGGTCTGACCTGCCTCGAGGCCACGGAAGACGCCCATGAAACCGCCGAGAACGAACTTGATGTCCAAGGCCAGAGCCGCCTGCGGAGCCAGCAGCATGGTACTGACGATCCCAACGGCAATGGATGGATAGGGTCGACAACCTGGCCTTTTCATTGTGACTGCGTCGCCGCTATTTCCATCCTTGATGAAGATGGCTGGCGCGGCAGTCAGTGTTGTCGGATCTTCACCACTGATGCAGATCTGATGCCGGTATGCATCCCAGTGCCAACGCCTCACTCGCCCGCAGGCAGTCGCGACCACCAGCTGGTCGCGACTGCCGTCAAGACGTATGGCATTGCAGCTGTCTGGATGTTGAGCTGGGCCGTCGATGAATCTCCCCAGTTCCGGAGATGATGGTGAAACGGGATTCACCCTCGACAGAGTCACCTCTGTCCTGAACATCATTCTGCTCCGCCCACCGATTGCAGCTGCGAGAATCTGATGATGCGGCCGAGCACGGCGGCGAGCAGCCGGCTGGAACCTCCGGCCATCGGCTTCCCAGATGCCGACGGCACCTTCATCCTGGGAAGGCCTCTCCGTGGCCCTCTCCGGTGTCTGCCTGCCGACCCAGCTCTCAGCGCCCATCGTGACGAGTGGCGGCAGCTGGCGCTTCTGGATCGACCGCGGCGGCACCTTCACCGATGTGGTGGCCCGCACGCCCACTGGCGAGCTGCTGGTGCGCAAGAGGCTCTCCGATCCGCCGCGCCCGGTCGATGGCACCGCACCGCAGGATCCCGCCGTGGCCGCCCTGCGGGAGCTGCTGGAGCTGGCGCCGGACCAGCCCATCCCCCCCGGGCTCGTGTCGGAGCTTCGGCTGGGCACCACCGTGGCCACCAATGCCCTGCTGGAGCGCCAGGGGGCGCCGGTGCTGCTGCTGGTGACGCGCGGCTTCGCCGATCTGCAGCGCATCGGCGACCAGCACCGCCCCGACCTCTTTGCCCTGGAGATCCGGCGGCCCGAGCCGCCGCCCCTGCGGGTGATCGAAGTGGGCGGCCGCCTGGCTGCGGATGGGCAGGTGCTGGAGCCCCTGCAGCTGGACGCGGATCTGGAGACGGCCCTGGCGGGGGCCCGCTCCGACGGCTTCGGCAGCGTGGCCGTGGCCCTGCTCCATGCCGGTCGCCACCCGGTCCAGGAGCAGGCCCTGGGGAGCTGGCTGGCGTCGCAGGGCTTCGGCCCGGTGGTGCTCTCCCACCAGCTCAGCCGCCAGCCCCGGCTGGTGCCTCGCCTCGACACCAGCGTGCTGGAGGCCTCCCTGGGTCCGGTGCTGGGCGCCTATCTCGATCAGGTGCGGGCCGCCATCGGGGCGGCCATCCCGCTGCGGGTGATGACCTCCGCCGGTGCCCTGCGCGCCCCCGCCCTGCTCCAGGCCAAGGACACGATCCTCTCCGGCCCCGCCGGCGGCATGGTGGCGGCGGTGGCAGCGGCGACGGCGGCCGGATTCGGCGATGGCCCGATCCTCGGCTTCGACATGGGCGGCACCTCCAGTGACGTCTTCCACTTCGATGGCAGCCGCGGCGAGGCCGCCTGGGAGCGCGGCAACGACACCGAGATCGACGGCCTGCGGCTGCTGGCACCGATGCTGCCGATCCACACGGTGGCGGCAGGTGGCGGCTCGGTGCTGCAGGTTCAGGACGGGCGCCTGCAGGTGGGGCCCCGCTCGGCCGGCGCCAACCCCGGTCCCGCCTGCTATGGCCGCGGCGGTCCCCTGGCGATCACCGACGCCAACCTGCTGCTGGGCCGGCTCCCTGTGAACGCGCTGCCGCGGCTGTTCGGCCCCGGCGGCGATCAGCCGGCCGATCGGGGGGTGGTGGTCGAGCGCTTCGAAGCCCTGGCCCGCCAGCTGGGGGTGGCCGGGCCGGAGGTGGCGGCCCAGGGGGCGCTGACGATCGCCATCGAGCGCATGGCCGAGGCGATCCGGCGCATCTCGATCCAGCGGGGCCACGACCTGCGTGGCGCCGTGCTTGTCACCTTCGGCAGCGCCGGCGGCCAGCTCACCTGCCCCCTGGCCGACGCCCTCGGCCTCACCCGGGTGCTGCTCCATCCCCTGGCCGGGGTGCTCTCGGCCTACGGCATCGGCCTGGCCCGCCCCTCCCTGCTGCGGGAGCGCACCCTGCGGCAACCCCTCGAGCCGGCCCTGCTTCCCCAGCTGGAGCGGCAGATCGAGGCGCTGGTGGCCGAAGCCACCGCCGAGCTGCGCACCAGCGGTGATCTGGTGCCCGGCGAGGCGCCGCGCTGGCAGGCCCGCCTGGAGCTGCGCTACCGCGGCAGCGACCAGGGGCTGGAGCTGCCCTGGTCCCCCGGTTCGCCCGAAGGGCTGGCCGGGCTACGCGCCGGTTTCGAGTCCCGCCATCGGCAGCGCTTCGGGTTCGTGGTGCCGGACGAGCCGCTGGTGGCGGAGCGGCTGCAGGTGGAGGTGGGTGCCCCGGTGCCCGAGACCCCGCCGCCCGCCACCAGGCCCGCTGATCTGCGTGAGGCGGTGGATGCGCCCGAGCCTTGCGAATGGGTGCCCCTCTGCCTGGCCGAAGAGCACGGCGCCGCTGCCGGCTCCGGGATGGTCTGGCTCCAGGTGCCCCTCTGGCGCCGGGAGCAGCTGGCGGCGGGCCAGCGGATCGCGGGGCCGGCCCTGGTGGTGGAGCCCACGGGCACCACGTTGCTGGAACCCGGCTGGGACGGCCGGGTGCTGGCGGGGGGCGAGCTGCTGCTGGAGCGGCAGGCGCCGGCAGCCGGAGCGGCCCTGGCTTCCAGCAGCGCCGGGGCGGTGGATCCGGTGCGGCTGGAGCTTTACAACCACCGCTTCAGCGCCATCGCCGAACAGATGGGGGAACGGCTGCGCCAGTGCAGCCGCTCGGTGAACATCCGTGAGCGGCTCGACTTCTCCTGCGCCCTGTTCGATGGCGCCGGCCGGCTGGTGGCCAACGCCCCTCACATCCCGGTACACCTCGGCTCGATGGGGGACAGCGTCGCCAGCCTGCTGTCCGCCGTGGCCGCCGGCAGCCTGCCGCCCCTGGCGCCGGGTGATGCCTACGCCGCCAACGACCCCTTCGACGGCGGCACCCACCTGCCCGACATCACCGTGATCACGCCGGTGTTCGCCCCCGAGGGCGGGGCGACGCCGCTGTTGTTCGTGGCCTGCCGCGGCCACCATGCCGACGTGGGCGGCCTCACCCCGGGCTCCATGCCCCCCTTCAGCCGCCGGATCGAGGAGGAGGGGCTGCTGCTGCGCCATGTGCCGCTGCTGCGCCAGGGCCAGTTCGATGCGGCCGCCTGGCGGCAGCGGCTGGCCGCCGGCCCCCACCCGGTGCGCAACCCCGACCAGCTGCTGGCCGACCTCCAGGCCCAGGTGGCCGCCAACCGGCTGGGGGAGAGCGAACTGCAGCGGCTGCTGAGCCGCGATGGCACCAGGGAGGTGAGCGCCTACCTGGGCCACGTGCTGGCCAATGCGGCCGAGGCTGTGGGTGACGCGATCGCCCGCCTCAGCGACGGCGACCACAGCGTCGAGCTCGACAACGGCAGCCGCATCGTCGTGGCCGTGCGCATCGACCGGGCCGCCCGCCGGGCCCGCATCGACTTCAGCGGCACCTCCCCCCAGCTGGATGGCAACTTCAACGCCCCGCTGGCGATCACCAAGGCGGCGGTGCTCTATGTCTTCCGCTGCCTGGTGGGCCGCCCGATCCCGCTCAACGCCGGCTGCTTCGAACCGATCGAGCTGGTCGTGCCGGAGGGGTGCCTGCTGCATCCGCTGCCGCCGGCGGCGGTGGTGGCCGGCAACGTGGAAACCTCCCAGGCGGTCACCAACGCCCTGTTCGGGGCCCTGGGGGTGATGGCGGCGGCCCAGGGCACGATGAACAACCTCAGCTTCGGCGATGCCCAGCGCCAGTACTACGAGACCATCTGCGGCGGCACCGGCGCCGGCGTGCTGGCGGATGGCAGCGGTTTCGCCGGGGCCAGCGCGGTGCAGAGCCACATGACCAACTCGCGCCTCACCGATCCGGAGATCCTCGAAGACCGCTTCCCGGTGCGACTGGAGCGCTTCGCCATCCGCCACGGCAGCGGCGGCGCCGGCCGCTGGCCCGGCGGGAACGGCGTGGTGCGGCGGCTGCGCTTCCTGGCGCCGATGACCGTGGCCATCCTGTCGGGTTCCCGTCGGGTGCCCCCCTTCGGCCTGGCCGGTGGTGGCGATGGTGCGGTGGGACGCAACCGACTGGAGCGGGCCGATGGCCGGCTGGAGGAGCTGGCCGGCTGCGACCAGGTGGCCGTGCAGCCGGGCGACCGGCTGGAGATCGCCACCCCCGGCGGCGGCGGTTACGGCACCACGGACGCCGGCGCCGCGGGAGCCTCGCTGTGAGCATGGTTCGCCGGGTCGCCATCGGGGCGGTGCTGCTGATGGTGACGCCGGCCGCGGTTGCCACCGAGACCAACGTGCTGCTGGAGGGCGAGCAGCGCTTCCGGCCCCAGTGGTCGGCCCGGGGGCTGGTGGCGGCCCAGGAGCCGCTGGCCTCGGCGGCGGGGGCGGCGATCCTGCGCCAGGGGGGCAACGCGGTGGATGGGGCGGTGGCCACCGCCTTCGCCCTGGCGGTCACCCTGCCCCAGGCCGGCAACCTGGGTGGCGGCGGCTTCCTGCTGCTCTGGCTGCCCGGCCCTTCGCCGGCCCGCCAGCGGGGCTGCCTGGACCGGGCACCCGGCGGCAACCCGGCGGCCGGGCCCGAGCTGGCCATCGGCGGCGGCACGGCGGTGGCGGTGAGTTTCCGCGAGACGGCCCCGGCGGCGGCCACGGCCACGATGTTCCTGGGCCCCGATGGCCAGGTCGACCGGACCCGCGCCACCCGCAGCCTGCTCAGCACCGCCGTGCCCGGCAGCGTCGCCGGCCTCGTCCTGGCCCAGCGCTGCTACGGCCGCCTGCCGCTGCAGGCGGTGATGGCGCCGGCGATCCGCCTGGCGGCCCGGGGCTTCCCGGTGAGCCGCGAGCTGAGCGATTCCCTGGCCGCCGCCGCCCCGCGGCTGCAGGCCGATCCCGTCTCCCGCCGCCTGTTCCTGCCGCCCCCGGTGCCGGGCAGCGTGATGCGCCAGAGCGAGCTGGCGGCCAGCCTCCGTCGCATCGCCGCCGAGGGGGACAACGGCTTCTACCGGGGACCGGTGGCCGACGCTCTGGTGGCGGCCATGGCACGGGGCGGCGGCCTGATCACCCATGGCGACCTGCGCTCTTACCGCGCCCGGCTGGTGCGGCCGCTGCGGCGCCAGTTCCGCGGCCATCCGGTGCTCACCATGCCACCGCCCGGGGGCGGGCTGACCCTGCTGCAGCTGCTGGGGATCCTCGAGCCCTTCGACCTGGCGGCCACCGGCCTGAATGCCTCCGCCAGCCTCCACCCCATGGCCGAGGCCATGAACCTGGCCTACCGGGATCGCAACGCCCTCCTCGGCGACCCCGACCAGGTGCCGGTGCCGGTGGAACGGCTGCTGGCGCCGGCCCACCTCGACGGCCTGCGCCGCCGCATCAACCCCCGGCGCCACACCCCGGCCCCGGCCCTGGAGGCGGCCGCCGCCCGTGAAGGCACCAACACCACCCACCTCTCGGTGGCCGACCGGCAGGGCGGCCTGGCAGCCCTCACCACCACCCTCAACTTCCCCTACGGCAACGGCATCAGCGTGCCGGGGATGGGCTTCCTGCTCAACAACGAGATGGACGACTTCACCGCCCTCCCCGGCAGCGCCAACGCCTTCGGCCTGCGCCAGGGGTCGGCCAATGCCATCGCACCGGGCAGGCGCCCGCTCAGCTCGATGGCTCCCACTCTGGTGTTCCGCCCCGATGGCCGCCCCTGGCTCGCCACCGGCAGCCCCGGCGGCAGCCGGATCATCACCACCATCCTTCAGGTGCTGGTCAACCGGATGGTGCACGGCCTCAACCTGGCCGGCGCCGTGGCCGCCCCCCGGATCCACAGCCAGCTGTGGCCCGACCGGATCGACGTGGAGGAGGGCCTCAGCCCCGACAGCCGCCGGCTGCTGGAGGCCATGGGCCACAGCGTCCGCCGGGCCCCGGCCATGGGGGCGGCCAACAGCGTCGAGGTGCTGGCGGGCGGCGGCAGCCTGGGGACGGTGGATCCGCGCCGGGCCGAAGGCCTGGCCGCGGCCGAATGAACCTCAGCCCTCGGCCGTGGGCGCGCTTGGGGCGGTGATCAGGTTGAAGGCGGAGAAGGCCAGGCCGAAGCCGAACAGGGTGCCGATGGCCCAGAGGCTGTCGGAGGGCCATTCGGCGATCAGCATTCCCCCCAGCACCACGGTGACGATCCCATCGAGCAGCACCAGCCCCCGGGCCGGCCCGGCGCCGGCGGCGGCGCCCGCCAGCTCCATCACCCCCTCGACGGCCAGCAGGACGCCGATGAAGAGGGTCAGGCTCACGGTGCTGGCCACCGGGAAGGCCACCAGGCCGATGCCGCCCACCACGTACAGCACCCCGGAGATGGCGCGGAACACCTTGCTGCGGGTGTCATCGGCCGAGGTGAGCCGCAGCAGCTGGGAGGCGCCCGCCGCGACTGACACCCCACCGAGGGCGATGGTCAGCAGGGTGGCTGACACGAAGGGAAGCGCCAGGCAGAGGACAGCCGCCACCAGCAGCAGGCCGGCGGTGACCCAGCGCAGGGTGGGGGAAGCGGGGACGGACAAGGGCTTGGAGAGGCTGGTGGGAGGTTAGGCCGCTTTCCCCGGGCCGACCGCCGGGATCAGCGGGTGCGGGGCGGGCCGTTGTAGAGGATGGCCACCACCGTGCGGCCGTCCGGGGCGATTTTGATCTCCGTTTCCGTGGTGGCCGGCAGGCCCTTGGCCTCCCAGCCGGGGGGGCCTCCGAGGAAGCGGTAGACGAAGCCGTCCGCGCCGCTGCGCACCAGGCAGGGGTTGGTGGCCGCCGAGGTGCTGAACATGCAGTTGGCCGGGGTGTAGACCGTCAGCCCGCCGTTGCTGAGCACGGCCGCGTTGCGGGCCAGGTTCAGGGCCCGGATCTCGTTGAAGGGAATGCCCTGGGCCAGGGACGGGGCCAGGGGGGCCACCGCCAGCAGGAGACCCGCGGCGGCGGGCAGCAGGCGGGAGGCGGGCCGGAAGCGGAAGGCCATCGGAGTCCTTGCGGAGGTCTCCAGTATCAGGCGGTGATCCGCCCGTGCGTCTGAGCGCCGCTGGCTGTCGCTGAAGCGCGGCCTACGTTGTCGGTTCCGAGTCCATCGCCGCCGTGATCCGACCCCTGGCAGCGCCGGCGTCGCCGGCCGTTCTGGCGCGCCGGCGGCACCGCTTCTACCGCCGGCTGCTGGCTCTCTGCCTGCTGGTGATGCTCAGCCTGGCGTTTCCCCAGACGCTGAGCCTGGTCGGATCGGTGAGCTACCTCCTGATCACGGTCCTCACCACCTTGGAACTGAGCGGGTGCCTGGCCGGTGGCGTTGGGCGCTCCTGGAGCGACCGCCTGTTCCTGGCGCTGGGATGCACCAACCCCTTCCTGCAGCTGTACTGGCTGCTCACCCCCGCGTCGCAGCGGCTGTCCGGGGTGCCCCTGCTGCTGATCACCACGCTGTTCATCGGCTGGAGCCTGGTGCGGCTGGTGCGGACCCTGGGCCGGGAGCCCCGGGCCACCAGTCCGGTGGTGGCCGGGGCAGTGGCTGGCTACCTGCTGCTCGGCCTCAGTGGTGGCCTGGTGCTGAGCGTGCTGGAGACGATCGAGCCCGGCAGCTTTCTGGCCAACACCGCCGATGGCCAGGCCGCGATCGTTCGCTCCCATCCGGGGGCGAACGCCGAAAGCGTCTGGCAGCTGGATTTCGCCCGCATCAACTACTTCGCCTTCGTCAGCCTCACCACCACCGGTTATGGCGACATCACTCCGGCCAGGCCCCCGGCGCGCATGGCCAGCGT
This sequence comes from Synechococcus sp. CCAP 1479/9, assembly GCF_019038535.1. Taxonomy (NCBI): domain Bacteria; kingdom Bacillati; phylum Cyanobacteriota; class Cyanophyceae; order Synechococcales; family Synechococcaceae; genus Synechococcus; species Synechococcus sp. CCAP 1479/9. The sequence goes on from NZ_JAFKRK010000001.1 coordinate 66,047, forward strand.
GGTGCTGGGGATCGCCGGGCCGCTCTACATCGCCGTGATCCTGGGGGTGCTGATCAACCGGTTCAAGGGTCCGGGGGGGGAAGCCTCCGGCGACTGAGTCACGCCATCGGGTGGCACGGCCCGCTCCAGACCCACGTCCACCCCGAGGTGCTGATCGGGACGGCCGGTGATCAACAGGGCCGTGCGCTGGCGGGTGGCGATCTGCCACATCCACTTGCTGAACAGGGCGATGCGGTTCTCGGTGTCGGGGATGAAGGCCAGATGGGCCAGGGCCCACAGGATCCAGCCCGCCAGCCCGCTCACGTGCAGCCCGCGCAGATCCGCCACCGCGTACCAGGGGCCGATCACGGCCATGCTGCCGAGGTCGAACCAGCGGAACGGGGCGCTGCGGCGGCCTTCCAGGCCCGCCAGGATGTCGCGCGCCACCCAGCCGCCCATCTGCACTGCCGGGCCCGCCATGCCCGGCAGCACCCGGCCGTCGCCGGTGTGGGCGTAATGGCAGAGATCGCCCACCGCCCGGATCTCCGGGTGAGCCGGCAGCGAGAAGTCGGCCTCCACCTGCAGCCGTCCGCCCCGGTCGACGGGGGCGCCGGTCCGTTCGGCCAGCAGCCGGCCCAGGCGGGAGGCGCGCACCCCGGCGGTCCAGCAGATGGTGGCGGCCTCCAGGTCGCCGAGGCCAGCGCCGCCGGCGTCCGCCTCGTCAGCGGCGGCGTCCGGGGGGCGCCGCAGGAGCACCCGGCCGGGTTCGATGGAGGCCACCATCGTGTTGAGGTGCAGCTCGACGCCGGCCCGCTCCAGGTAGGCCGCGGCGTCGGCGGAGAGATCGGCCGCCATCGCCGGCAGCACCCGATCCACCGCATCCAGCAGGATCACCCGGCACTGGGTGCGGTCGAGCTGCTTGAAGTCCCGCTCCACGGCGCGGTGCATCAGCTCGATCAGGGAGCCGGCCAGTTCGCAGCCCGCCGGCCCGGCCCCCACCACCACCACCGACTGCAGGAAGCGGCGCCGCTCGGGATCCCGGGTCTGCTCGGCCTCCTCGAGGGCCATCAGCAGCCGGCGGCGGATCTCATCGGCGTGCTCGAGGATCTTCATCGGTGGCGCCAGGGGCCGCCACTCCTCGTGGCCGAAGTAGGTGCTGCCGGAACCGCTGGCCAGGATCAGGTGGTCGTAGGCGTAGCGGTGGTCGTTGAACACCACCTCCCTGGCCTCGGTGTCGATGTCGACCACCTCGCCCAGCAGGATCTGGATGTTGGGGGCCTGGCCCACCATCTGCCGCAGGGGCGACGCCACATCCGCCTCCGACACCAGGCCTGAGGCCACCTGGTACAGCAGGGGCTGGAAGAGGTTGAAGTTGCGCTTGTCGATCAGGGTCACGCGCACCGGCTGTCCCGCCAGGACATGGCAGGCCTTGAGCCCGGCGAAGCCACCGCCCACGATCACCACGTGGGGCCAGTCGCGCATGGCCTCCAGAGGTGGGTCCAGCTCGAGGAAGAAGCGTTCCGGGGCCATCGGGCTGATCCTCAGGAACGAACCGTAGGCAGCTCATGGCGGCGGGGCGGTAGTGACGGAAGCGGTTTGGCGGACGGGCTGGCGGGGTGACCCGCTGGGGCCGCCAGGGGGGACCGGGACTGCTAGCTTGAAAATGATTCCCATGTCTGGCCCTTTGGGTTCTGCTCCGATGCGCTCGGCCCCTTCCACGGCCCCTGATCGGGATCGTCTGCCCGTCACCGTCCTCACCGGCTATCTCGGCTCCGGCAAGACGACGCTGCTCAACCGCATCCTCACCCACGAGCACGGTCTCAAGGTGGCGGTGATCGTCAACGAATTCGGTGAGGTGGGCATCGACAACCAGCTGGTGATCGATGCCGATGAGGAGATCTTCGAGATGAACAACGGCTGCATCTGCTGCACCGTTCGCGGCGATCTGATCCGCATCATCGGCAACCTGATGAAGCGCCGCGACCGCTTCGATCACCTGGTGATCGAGACCACCGGCCTGGCCGATCCGGCCCCCGTGATCCAGACGTTCTTCGTTGATGAGGACCTGCGGGACCAGCTTCGGCTCGACGCCGTGGTCACACTGGTCGACCTCCGGCATGTGGAGCAGCACTGGGAGAGCGAGGAGGTGCAGGAACAGCTGGCCTTCGCCGATGTGCTGCTGCTCAACAAGACCGATCTGGTGGAAGCTGAAGCGCTCGAGGCCATCCGCCAGCGCACCCGGGCCATCAATCCCCTGGCCCGGGTGATTCCCACCTGCCGGGCCGATGCGGCCATGGACCAGATCCTGGGCGTGGGGGCCTTCGAGCTCGAGCGGGCCCAGGAGATCGATCCGGAGTTCCTTGCCTCCGACCATGACCACGAACACGACGATGCCGTCAGCTCGGTGGCCTTCATCGAAGAGCGGCCGATGAGTTACGGGAAGCTGGAACGCTGGGTCGATGGGCTGGTGAGCGAGCGGGGTCCCGATCTGTTCCGCATGAAGGGCATCCTCCAGATCGATGGCGAAAGCCACCGCTACGTCTTCCAGTCGGTGCACATGCTCATCGACAGCGCCCGGGATCGTCCCTGGCGGGCGGATGAAACCCCCAGAACCGATTTCGTGATCATCGGCCGCGATCTCGATGAACCCGCCCTGCGGGCCGGTTTTGAGGCCTGTGTCGCCTGATCCGGCCATGGCGCCCCCCCAGGCCCTGGTGCAGGAACGTCTCAGTGGCACCTGCGGCAACGCCATCACCGCCCAGGCCTGGTCGGCCGATGGCGAATTCCTGGCGATGGCCACGGCCGGCGGGGAGCTGCTGCTGCTCGACTTCCGGGCGGGTTGCGAGGAGCTGCTGCGCGGCGAGCGGGACAGCAGCCTTGATGTGCTCGGCTTCAGTCCCGACGGCCGGTTTCTGATGGCGGCGGGCCAGGGCGGCGAGTTGCTGCTCTGGGAGATGGGGGGCACGGGGGTGCGGCCGATGGCCTTCGATCCGGTGCCGCTGCAGGCCGGCTGGCTGGATGCCGCCGCCTGGCGGCCCCAGGGCGCCCTGCTGGCGCTGGGGGCCGGCCGGCGGGTGAGGCTCTGGGACGGGGAAGCCCGCGCGCTGCGGGAGGAGAGTCAGGAGCTGGAGCGCACGGTGCTGTCCCTGGCCTGGAGCCGCGATGGCCAGCGGCTGGCGGCCGCCTGCCACGGCGAGGTGCTCCTCTGGCGGCCGGACGATCCCGGCGACCTGCCCCAGCGCTGCGCCACCGGCTCGGCCGGCGTGGCCCTGGGCTGGTCCGACCAGGGGACCCTGCTGGCCAGTGGCCAGCTCGACGGCTCGCTGATGCTCTGGCCCGACGGCGCCGCCGGCCGCGGCTGGCAGTTCAGCGGCTTCCCCGGCAAGGTGCGGTCCCTGGCCTGGTGCGATCAGCCGGGGCGCCTGGCCCCCTTGCTGGCCGTGGCCTCCACCGACATCGCCGTGCTCTGGAGCCAGCAGGACCGCGGCGCCAAGGGCTGGAAGCCGGAGCCCCTGGTGCTGCACGAGGGCCGCGTCAACGCCGTGGCCTTCGCCCCCGGCAGCAGCCTGCTGGCCAGCGCCTCCAGCGATGGCACGGTGGCGCTCTGGGATGGCCGCGGTCGCCTGCAGCAGCTGCTCGAGGGCGACGGCCAGGCGATCACCTGCCTCAGCTGGCGACCCGATGGCCGCCACCTCGTCGCCGGCGGCGACCAGGGGCAGTGGTGGCTCTGGCCCGTCAGCCTGCCCCCATCCGTCCGTTCCCGCCCCCAGCCTTCCCGCTCCCAGCCCCGCCCACCCCGTTCCGGAGGTTTCGCCCCATGACCCAGCCCCCCGTCCGTCGTCCCGTCCTGGCCCTGGCCGCGGGGCTGTCCGCCCTGCTGCTGGGCTGCCGCCCCGCCGTGCAGGCGCCGGAAGCCCAGGCCGGCCGGGCCGATCGCCCCCGGGTGGTGACCACCTTCCTGCCGATCACCCTGTTCACCCGGGCCGTGGCCGGCGACTGCGCCGAGGTGACGGCCCTGATCCCCGCCGCCAGCGGCCCCCACGATTTCCAGGCCAGGCCAGGGGATGTGGCGGCCCTGAAGAACGCCAAGGTGCTGGTCAAGAACGGTCTGGAGATGGAGTCCTTCCTCGACAAGCTGGTCAAGGGGGCCGAGAACCCCGATCTCAAGGTGATCGACTCCAGCAGCGGCATCGCCACCCTGGAGAACCCGGAGGCGAGCGGTGAGGCCAAGGCCGAGGCCCACGATCACGGCCACGTCGGCCACGACCACGGCCCGATCAATCCCCACATCTGGCTTGATCCGCTGCGGGCCGCCCAGCAGGTGGACAACATCCGTGACGGCCTGATCGCCGCCGATCCGGCCTGCGCTGACGGCTACCGCCGCAACGCCGCCGCCTTCAGCGGCCAGCTGCGCCAGCTCAACACGGACTTCGAGAAGCAGCTGGCGCCGTTCCGGGGCAAGACCTTCGTGGTCCTGCACGACTTCGCCCCCTACTTCGCCGACCGCTACGGCCTCAAGGCCTCGTACCTGGTGGATGTGCCGGAGCAGAACCCCTCGCCGGCGGATCTGGCCCGGGTGGCGGAGACGGTGAAGCGCACCCAGCTGCGGGCCCTGCTCAGTGAACCCCAGCAGGGCAATCGCTCCTTCAACGCCCTGGCCGGGGATCTGGGAATCCGCATCAGCGTCTTCGATCCGATGGAGACCGGCACCGAGGAGGCCTCCCGCAACCCTGGCACCTACGCCGAAGTGATGCGCCGCAATGTCACCGACCTGGTGAGCGCCTTCCGCTGATGGCCGTGCTGGAGGTCGAGGGCCTGCGGGTGCTGCGCGATGGGGTGCTGGCGGTGGACGACGTCAGTTTCCAGCTCGCGGCCGAGAGCGATACAGCCCTGGTGGGGCCGAACGGAGCCGGCAAGAGCTCCCTGGTGGGGGCGATCCTGGGCCTGATCCCCCGCCAGGCCGGGGAGGTGCGGATCCTCGGCCACCGGCTGGGCCCCGCCGGCCAGCTGCCGGCCCAGGTCCGCGCCCAGCTGGCCTTCCTGCCCCAGGCCCTGCCGCTCCAGTGGCGCCTGCCCCTCACCGTGGCCGAGTTCGTCGGCTTCGGCTGGGATCCGCCCGGCCCGCGTCTGCCCTGGAGCGGCGGCAGCGCGCGCCGCTCCGCCGTGCATTCCGCCCTGGCCAAGACGGGCTGCGGTCCCCTGGCCGAGCGCCTGCTGAGCGAGCTGTCGGGGGGGCAGCTGAAGCGGGTGCTGCTGGCGTTCTGCGTTGTGCGGCCGCGGCGCCTGCTGGTGCTGGATGAGGCCCAGGCCGGCCTGGACGCCCCCTCCACCGAGCAGTTCCACAGCCTGCTGTTCGACCTGCGCCGCAGTGAGGGCTGGACCGTGCTGCAGGTCTCCCACGACCTGGACATGGTGCGGCGCAGCTGCGACCAGGTGCTGTGTCTCAACCGCCAGCTGCGCTGCAGCGGCCATCCCGAACTGGCCCTGTCCCGGGCCCAGCTGGAGCGCCTCTACGACCCGGCCGACCTCCCCAGCCATCCCCGGCGCCAGGCACCCATGGGCCGCCCCCGGATCGGATGACGGAGTTCTCCCCGTTCAGCGCCGTGATCGGCCAGCCGTTCATGCAGCGGGCCCTGGTGGGTGGGCTGCTCACCGGGGCCCTGGGCGGCCTGCTGGGCAGCTTCGCGGTGCTGCGCCAGCTGTCCTTCTTCAGCGATGCCCTGGGCCATTCCGCCCTGCTGGGGATCAGCCTGGGCATCCTGCTGGGGCTCAACCCCACCCTGGTGCTGATCCCCTTCGCGGTGCTGTTCGCCCTGCTGGTGAACCTGCTGGTGCAGCGCAGCCAGCTGCCCACCGATGCCCTGCTGAACATCGTCTACTCCACGTCCCTTGCGTTCGCGGTGGTGGCCCTCAGCCTGGTCGCCACCTACAAAGGCGGGATCCAGCAACTGCTGTTCGGCGACATCCTCGGCATCTCCTGGCTGGACCTCGCCCTGATCGCCGTGCTGCTGGTGGCGGCGGTGGCCTACCTGCTGGTGAGCCTGCGGGCCCAGGTCCTGGTCACCCTGCATGCCGATCTGGCCGGGGCCTTCGGCGTCGGCAGCCAGTGGCACCGGATCGCCTTCATCCTGCTGCTCGCCGTGGTGGTGGCCGTGTCGATCAAGGCGGTGGGGGTGCTGCTGATCAGCGCCTTCGTGGTGATCCCCGCCTGCGCCTCCCGGCTGGTGAGCCGGCGCTTCGGCACCTACCTGGTGCTCTCTTCGGTGATCGGCGGCGGCTGCGCCGTGCTGGGCCTGCTTGGCTCGGGGCTCACCAACCTGCCGTCGGGCCCCTGCGTGGTGATCGTGCAGTTCTTCGGCTTCCTGCTGGCCCTGCTCTGGAGCCTGAGGGGGCGGCCTCAGCGGCTGCGGGCCAAGCCGGCCGTCACCTCCTGACCCGCCGCCAGCACGATGCCGGCGCAGGCCTCGGCGTCGGAGAGGGCATCGTGGTGCTGGAGCGGCAGCCCCAGATGCCGGCACACATCCGGCAGCTTGGTGGGCCGCAGATTCCAGGCCTGCCGGGCCACCTGCACGGTGCAGACGAAGGGCTGGGCCGGGGGGCGCAGGCCCGCCTGCTCGCAGCAGGCCCGCAGCACACCGGCATCGAAGCTGGCGTTGTGGGCGGCGATGAACTGCGCCCCATCCAGGCAGGCCGCCAGCTGGGGCCAGAGCTCGGCGAAGCTGGGCGCATCGGTCACCTGCGACCAGCTGATCCCGTGGATGGAGGTGAACAGGAACGTCCGGCGCGGCGGCCGGATCAGGTGGTGCTCGCGGCGCACGATCTGGCGCCCCTCCACCCGCACGAGGGCGATCGAGCAGGCACTGTCCCGGCCCTGATCGGCCGTCTCGAAATCCAGGGCCACGAAGCAGTCCGGCTGGAGGGCCCCCAGGCCGGGAGCGCTGGATGGGGCCGGCGACGCCGGGATCTGGGCCAAGGCCGCTTCAGCGTTGCGCAGAAATCGCCGTTCCTCGCGGCTGAGGTTGGCGGCACCCCAGCGGCTGCGGTACTCCAACAGCTGCCCATAGCGACGCACATCCACCTCCGCCCAGCCCCCAGCCCTGAGGGCGGCGCGATGGCTTGGCTCCGGCGTCGGCATCACTGACGGAAGTCCCTGGGGGCTCCAGCAGTCTCCCCGACCACCGCGCTCAGGGTTCGGTTCGATGCGGTCGAGCTGCCCGGCCTACTCGACCTGCCGGACTTCGATGGTCGCCATGTGCAGGTGGTTGCTGGCTTTGCAGCGGGCCAAGCCCCTGCCCGTCGCTCCATCCTTGCTCCGGCTGGTGAAGGTCCATTCGAAGGTGCGCTGGGCGCCGTCATCCCTGGTTTCCGAGAACCGGCTGGCCAGTTTGTAGCTGGCTGGATACAGCAGCTTGGTCTTCACAAGATGCTCGCATTCCTGCTGTTGCTCCAGCCGCCGGGCCTTTAGGGCCTGCTCGGGGGAGCCTTCGGTTGGGAAGGCAAGCTTGACAAGCAGTCCGATGGTGCCGGCAAGGATCACGCCGGAGGCGCTGAGCACGGCGAGCCGCCACCTCGGTGTCCCCGGGCTTTGGGGCCTCCCTTTGTGAAGGGGCCGGGCCTTGCGGTCGTTCCGGCGCGGCTGAGGCTCAGGGCGCTGGCTTGATCGGCCTTGGTTCCGGGATCGTCCCAGGCGTTTCAGCCATAGCGCGAAAGGATGATCGCTCACGCCAGCCCTTCCGCTGGCGTGTGCTGTGGTGGACGGATGGACGGCAACGGAATGAGGCTATTACCACGACATCGCACCATAACAATGGCCTGGCACCAGCACTGTTGAATCAAGGCGGCATCAAGACGCCATCGCTCAGAGTTCGGCGCCGCAGAACTTGCAGTGGCGGGCATCCGGGTCATGTCCGCCCTTGAGGCAGGCCCCACACACCACCGGGCTGGTCTGGTCCTCCTGCGGCGGCCGCAGCACCGACAGGCCGATCTCGGCGCTGAGGATGCCGGTGGGCACGGCGATGATGCTGTAGCCGATCAGCATCACCACCGAGGCCATGAAGCGCCCCAGCGGCGTCACCGGCGCCACGTCGCCGTAGCCCACCGTGGTGATGGTGACGCAGGCCCAGTAGATGGCCACCGGGATGCTGCGGAAGCCGTCGTTGCCGGCCTCGATCACGTACATGAAGGCGCCGATCAGGATCACCAGCGTCACCATCGCCAGCAGGAACACGGTGATCTTGCGGCGGGCGGCGATCAGGGCGCTCCAGAGGAGTTCGGCCTCCTGCAGGTAGGCCCCCAGCTTCAGCACCCGGAACACCCGCAGCAGCCGCAGCACCCGCACCACCAGGAACAGCTGGCCGCCGCCGATCAGCAGCCCCAGGTAGGTGGGCAGGATCGCCAGCAGGTCCACCAGCCCGAAGAAGCTGGTGGCGTAGCGGCGCGGCTCGGCCACCAGCAGCAGCCGCAGCAGGTACTCGAGGCTGAACAGCAGGGTGAAGGCCCACTCCAGCCCCAGGAAGGCGGCGGCCCAGCGCTGCCGCAGCAGCGAGTCACTCTCCAGCACCACCGCCAGCACGCTGAGGGCGATCGCCAGCATCAGCACGGCGTCGAAGGCCTTGCCGGAGGGGGTGTCCGTCTCGAGGATGGTGCGCTCCAGCCAGGGGCGCCCGACCACCCGCACCAGGGCCAGGGCAACGGCAACCAGCCCGACCAGCAGGAGCGGCACCAGCAGGGGCTCCAGCAGCGGCACCTGCAGCATCGTCAGCCGCTCCCCAGGTAGGAGGCCCGCAGCCCGGCGTCGGCCAGCAGGGCGTCGGCGCTGCCCTCGAGGCCGATGGCGCCGCCCTCCAGCACCACGCCGCGGTCGGCGATCTCCAGGGCGGCGGTGGCGTTCTGCTCCACCAGCAGCATCGAAAGCCCTTCGCTGTGCAGCGCCGCCAGGGCGGCCATCACCTCGGCCACCAGCTTCGGTGCCAGGCCCAGGCTCGGCTCATCCAGCAGCAGCAGGCTGGGCCGGCCCATCAGGGCCCGGGCGATCGCCAGCATCTGCTGCTCGCCGCCCGAGAGGTTGCCGGCCAGCTGGCGGCGCCGTTCCGCCAGGCGGGGGAACAGGCCGTAGCAGCGCTCCAGGTCGGCGGCGATGCCGGCCCGGTCGCGGCGCAGCCAGGCCCCCAGCTCCAGGTTGGTGGCCACGGTCTGGCGGGCCAGCACCCGGCGGCCCTCCGGGCAGTGGCCGATGCCGAGCCGCACCGTGCGGTGGGTGCTCACCCCCGCCAGGTCGGCGCCGCGCCACAGCACCTGGCCGGCGGCGGCGCCCACCAGCCGGGAGATGGCCCGCAGGGTGGTGCTCTTGCCGGCGCCGTTGGCCCCCAGCAGGGCCACCAGCTCCCCTTCCTTCACCTGCAGATCGAGGCCCCGCAGGGCGGTGAGGGCGCCGTAGCGCACGGTGAGGCAACGCAGCTCCAGCAGCGGTGCGCTCATCGGCCGTCTCCGCCGGCGCCACCCGAACTGCCGCCCGAACTGCCACCCGAACTGCCCAAGTAGGCCTCGATCACCCGTGGATCGGTGCGCACTTCGGCGGGGCTGCCTAGGGCGATGCGCCTGCCGAAGTTGAGCACCGCCAGCCGGTCGCAGAGCTGCATCATCAGCGGCACGTGGTGCTCGATGATCAGCACCGTCAGGGTGAAGTGTTGGCGGATCGTGCCGATCAGCCGACGCAGGTCGTCCTTTTCGGCCGGGTTCATGCCGGCGGCGGGTTCATCCAGCAGCAGCAGCCGCGGTGCCGTCGCCAGGGCCCGGGCGATCTCCAGCCGGCGGCGGTCGCCGTAGGGCAGGTCCCCGGCCCGCTGCTCCGCCAGGGCCTCCAGCTCCAGCAGGGTCAGCAGCTCCATCGCCCGCTCCTGCAGCTGCCCCTGTTGCCGGCGGAAGGCCCCGCTGCCCAGCAGGGACCCCAGCAGGGGGGCGCGGGCGGCGTGGTGCAGGCCCACCAGCACGTTTTCCCGCACCGACAGGCTCTCGAACAGGCGCAGGTTCTGGAAGGTGCGGGCGATGTCGAGGCGGTTGAGGCCGCTGGCCCCCAGGCCCGTGGTGGGGGCCCCCCGCCACAGGCAGCGGCCGCCGCTGGGGGGGGTGAGGCCGGAGATCACGTTGAACAGGGTGGTCTTGCCGGCGCCGTTGGGGCCGATCAGGCCGAAGATCTCCCCCTCCTCCAGCGCCAGGCTCACCTGATCGAGGGCCAGCAGGCCGCCGAAGCGGCAGCTGACCGCCTCCACCTGCAGCAGGGGAACGGGGCCGGTGCTGTCGGGGCTTCGGCTCATGGGGCCTGGGGAGCCTGGCGGCCCCGGTGGCGCCCTCGTCCCAGCCGGGCGGCCAGCCAGTGCAGCCGCTCCGCCGTCACCAGTCCCTGGGGAAAGAACAGCGGACCCAGCAGGATCACCGCCCCGAACAGGATCAGGCGCAGGTCCCCCACCGGCCGCAGCAACTCCGGCAGAGCGGTGAGCACCAGCCCCCCCAGCACCGGCCCCGGCCAAAGGCGGGAACCGCCGAACACCACGAAGGCCAGGGTGGTGATGCTGGCGTCGAAGCTGCCGGCCCGGGCGTTCCAGGAGTTGAAGAAATGGGCCGCCAGGGCGCCGGTGACGCCGGCGAGCACGGCGCTGGCCACGAAGGCGGTCAGCTTGGTGCGGGGGGTGTCGATGCCGACGCAGGCGGCCGCCAGTTCGTCGTCGCGGATGGCGGCCATCGCCCGCCCCAGCCGCAGGGCCTCCAGCCGCTGGCACAGCCAGCAGGCCAGGGCCAGCAGCGCCAGGGTGAACAGCACGTAGCCCTCGGCGTGGGCGAAGGGCTGGGGGATGCCGAAGATCCCCATGGCCCCGCCGGTGAAGGGCAGGTTGAGGTTGAGCACCCGCAGGATCTCCACCAGGGCGATGGTGGCGATGGCCAGGTAGATCCCCCGCAGCCGCAGCACCGGCCCGCCGATCGCCAGGGCGATCAGCCCCGCCAGGGCCCCGCCCAGGACCATCTCCGCCAGCAGGGCCGGCAACGGTGAGGTGGCGCCGCTGCCGGCGAAGGCGGGGACGCCGGTGGAGAGCAGGGCGGCCACGTAGCCCCCCACCGCATAGAAGCCCGGGGTGGCCAGGGACAGCTGGCCGCAGCGCAGCGGCAGGTAGACCGAAAGGGCCAGCAGGGCGCCGAGGAGCATCTGTTCGAGCAGGGCGGCGTCCATGGCCCTCACACCTTGGTGGGCAGCGGCCGGCCCAGCAGCCCCCGGGGCCGCAGCAGCAGCACCAGGAACAGGAAGCCGTAGCTGACCGCATCCTTGTAGCCCGACCAGTCGGCTGGGACGAACGCCTCCGCCAGCCCGACGATCAGCCCGCCCAGCACCGCCCCCGGCACGCTGCCCAGCCCCCCCAGCACCAGCACCGCCAGCCCCTTGAGGCCGTAGCCGATGCCGAAGTAGGGCCCGGCGATGCTGACGCTCAGCCCCACCAGGCCGCCGGCCACCCCGGCCAGGAAGCCGCTGAGCCCGAAGGCCAGGCGCACCATGGCCGCGCTGTCGATGCCGAGGAGCTGGGCGGTTTCGGCGTCCTCGGCCACCGCCTGCAGCCCCTTGCCGTTGCGGCTGCCCTCCAGCCAGAGAGTGAGCAGGGCCAGCAGCAGCACGGCGATCCCCAGCAGCAGGGCCTGGACCGTGCGCACCCGGGCCCCCAGCAGGGGGAAGGAGGCCGGCAGGCCGCCGAGGGCGCCGGTGGGGATGGCGTAGCTCTCCGCCCCCACCAGCAACTGGATCAGGTTCACCAGGATCACGCCGGCCCCCAGGCTGGTGATCAGGGCCAGCAGGGGATCGGCCCGGCGGCGGCGCAGGGGGCGGAAGGCCACCCGCTCCACCAGCAGGGCCACCAGGGCCGCCCCCAGCCCCGCCAGGGGCAGGGCGCCCCAGAAGGGCAGGGCGAAGGGCAGCTGGAAGCCGGCCAGCAGACCGTTGGCCCCCACCGCGCCGCCGATCAGCAGGTAGGTGAAGTAGGCCCCCAGGGTGAACACCGCCCCATGGGCGAAATTGATCACCCCCAGGACCGAGAACACCAGGGTGTAGCCGAGGGCGAACAGCCCGTAGACCGCCCCCACCGACAGACCGTTGACCAGGATCTGGAGCAGGTCCACCCGGCGATCACTTCAGCAGGGCGAAGCGACCGCTGCGCCCGCCCGGATCCATGCGCACCTGGGCCACGAAGAACTGGCTCTGGATCACCTCACCCTCCGGGGTGAAGCGGATCTCCCCCAGGGGGGTGGCGTAGGTGCCGGCCAGGATCTCCTCCATCAGCGCCTTGCGCGCGTTGCCCAGGGTGGCCCCTTTCAGGGGCTGGCGTTTGTCCAGCCGCACCAGGGCGTCGCCGATCACCTGCAGGGCCGTGTAGGCCTGGGCCGTGAGCTGGGGCGGGATGGCGCCGCCCTTGGCCGCCTGGAAGGCCTTGAGGAAGGCCGTGTTGGCGGGGGTGTCCAGCTCGGGGCTGTAGGCCTGGGCGATCAGCAGACCGTCGCAGTACTTCTGGCAGATCGGATAGATGTTGGGGGTGTTCATGCCGTTGCCGGCCACGATCAGGCCCTTGTAACCCAGCTCCCGCAGCTGGCGGATCAGGTTGCCGCCGTCCACCGCCTGGAGCGACAGCACGATCAGGTCGGGCTTCTCCCGCAGGGCGGCGCTGATCTGGTTCTGGAAGTCCTGGTCGTTGAGCTGGGTGCGCTGCACCGTCACCGGATCGAGGCCCTTCTCCTTGAGGGCCTTCTGGAAGATGGTGGTCTCGGCGGTGCTGTAGGCGTCGTCCTGGGCGTAGAAGACCGCCGCCCGCTTCAGGCCCGGCTGGATCTTCAGGGCCCGTTCGATGGCCAGGGGGGCGATCACCGAGCTCTGGGCCGAGACCCGGCTGATGAAGAAGCCGATCTCCGGGATGCCGGTGGCGGTGTTGGAGGGGGCCACCACCGGCACGCCGCGGCGCTGGGCGATCGGGTCGGCGGAGAAGGCCTGCTGGGAGAGGGTGGGGCCGATCAGGGCCAGCACGCCCCGGTTGATCTGCAGGGTGAAGGCCGCGTTGGCCCCCGGTTCGTCGCTGCCGCTGTCCTCCAGCGCCAGCTTCAGGGGGGTGCCGTTGATGCCGCCGGCGCCGTTGCGGTGCTGGAGCGCCAGCTCCAGGCCGATCTTCTGGTCCTGGCCGTAGACGTTGGCGTTGCCCGTCAGGGCGAGCACCGCCCCCACCGGCACGCCGCCGGACACGTCGACGGGCTTGCTGCCGGGGTCAGCGGCGCAGCTTGCCAGCAGGGTCAGGGTCAGCAGCCCGGTGCCGACCCTCAGGAGACGACCGACGCTCACGCCAGTGACAGGAAGACGTCGCGGAAGGCGTCGATGGTGGCGTCGATGTCGGCGTCGCTGTGGGCCAGGGAGGTGAAGCCGGCCTCGAAGGCGCTCGGAGCCAGGTAGACGCCGCGCTCAAGCATGCCCCGGTGCAGGCGGCCGAAGCGGACCGTGTCGGCGGCCTTGGCCTGCTCGAAGTTGTGCACCGGCCCCTCGCAGAGGAAGAAGCCGAACATGGCGCTGATGCTGCCGCCGCAGAAGGGGATGCCCGCCTCGGCGGCGGCGGCGCGGATGCCGTCGATGAGCCGTTTGGTGATCGTCTCCAGCCGCTCGTAGGTGCCGGGCTGGCTCAGCAGCTGCAGGGTCTTGATGCCGGCGGTCATGGCCAGGGGATTGCCGCTCAGGGTGCCCGCCTGGTACATGGGGCCGGCGGGGGCCACCATCGCCATGATGTCGGCCCGGCCGCCGTAGGCGCCCACCGGCAGGCCGCCGCCGATCACCTTGCCCATGGTGGTGAGGTCCGGGGTGACGCCGAAGCGGGCCTGGGCGCCGCCGTAGCTGATGCGGAAGCCGGTCATGACTTCGTCGAACACCAGCAGGGCGCCGTTCTCCTTGGTGAGTTCGCGCAGGCCCTCAAGGAAGCCGGGCTCGGGGGTGATGAAGCCCGCATTGCCCACCACCGGCTCCAGGATCACCCCGGCGATCTCACCGGGGTTGTTGGCGAACAGCTGCTTGACCGACTCCAGGCAGTTGTAGGGGGCGGTGAGGGTGCCGGCGGTGACGGCGCGAGGCACACCCGGGGAGTCGGGCAGGCCCAGGGTGGCCACCCCGGAGCCCGCCTTGACCAGGAACATGTCGGCGTGGCCGTGGTAGCAGCCCTCGAACTTGATCACCTTCTCCCGGCCGGTGAAGGCGCGCATCAGCCGCAGCACCGCCATGCAGGCCTCGGTGCCGGAGTTCACGAAGCGCACCATCTCCACCGACGGCACGGCGGCGATGACCAGTTCGGCCAGCTCGTTCTCGAGCACGCAGGGGGCGCCGAAGCTGGTGCCCTTCTCCAGGGCCTGGTGGAGGGCGGCGATCACCTCCGGATGGCTGTGGCCGCAGATGGCGGGCCCCCAGCTGCCGACGTAGTCGATGTAGCGGTTGCCGTCGACGTCCCAGGCGTAGGCCCCCTTGACGCGGTCGAAGACGATCGGCTGGCCGCCCACCGACTTGAAGGCCCGCACGGGGGAACTGACGCCCCCGGGCATGAGTGTCTGGGCGGCGGCGAAGATCTCCTCGGATCGGGTGGTGAGGAGGGAAGGGGCCGAGGCGGGCGCTGAAGGGGTGGCCGAACTCAAGGCGGGATCCGCGGAAGGTGGACGCATTCGTTTCCCATCCTGACCCAGAAGGGTGCCGGGGTGCCGGGCGTCGGTAAGTTCGGAAGCAATGGCACCCCCTTCACCGGCCCACCGGACCCCTTCCGTGACGATCGACTGGGCCGCGATGGAGCGTGACTGCCGCGCCCTGCTGCCGGCGCGGGCCGTGGTGGCGGCGCCCCAGGAGCTGCTGGCCTACGACTGCGACGGCCTCACCCTGCACCGGGCCCAGCCCCCCCTGGTGGTGCTGCCGGAAACCACCGAGCAGGTGGCGGCCGTGCTGCGGCTCTGCCACCGCCGCGGCGTGCCCTTTCTGGCCCGCGGCAGCGGCACCGGCCTCTCGGGCGGCGCCCTGGCGGAGAACGGAGCGCTGGTGATCGCCACCACCCGCATGCGCTCGATCCTGGATATCGATCTGGCCAACCGGCGCATCACCGTCCAGCCGGGGGTGATCAACGGCTGGGTCACCCGGGCGGTGGCCGGCGACGGCTTCTACTACGCGCCGGATCCTTCCAGCCAGGTGGTCTGCTCGATCGGCGGCAACGTGGCCGAAAACTCCGGCGGCGTGCACTGCCTCAAGTACGGGGTCACCAGCAACCACGTGCTGGAGATGGAGGTGGTGCTCCCCGATGGCACGGTCACCACCCTGGGCAGCGGCCTGGCCGAGACCCCCGAGCTGGACCTGCGCGGCGTCTTCATCGGCAGCGAAGGCACCCTCGGCATCGCCACCGCCATCACCCTGCGGCTGCTGCGGGCGCCCCAGAGCGTGGCGGTGCTGCTGGCCGATTTCACCGCCATGGAGGCGGCTGGCGAGGCGGTGCGTCTGGTGACGGCGGCAGGGGTGCTGCCCGCCGGGATGGAGATCATGGACAACTTCACGGTCAACGCCGTCGACGATCTGTTCGGCCGCGACGAGTACCCCCGCGATGCGGCCGCGGTGCTGCTGATCGAACTCGACGGGCAGGAGCGGGAGGTGGCCGCCGCCGTGGAGATCGCCGGCGAGCTCTGCCGCCAGGCCGGCGCCCGCACGATCCGGCGCGCCTCCAGCGAGGCCGACCGGGCCCTGCTGTGGAAGGGGCGCAAGTCCGCCTTCGCCGCCGTCGGCCGCATCACTCCCACCTATTACGTGCAGGACGGCGTCGTGCCCCGCAGCGCCCTGCCTGGGGTGCTGGCGGCGATCGAGGAGCTCAGCCGCCGCTACGAGCTGCCGGTGGCCAACGTGTTCCATGCCGGCGACGGCAATCTCCACCCCCTGATCCTGTACCGGGCCGACGAGCCGGGCGTGACCGACCGGGTGCAGGCGCTGGGGGCCGAGATTCTGCGCCTCTGCATCGATGCGGGCGGCAGCATCACCGGCGAGCACGGGGTGGGCAGCGACAAGCGCTGTTACCTCGACTGGATGTTCGCCCCCGACGACCTGGCCACCATGCGCCTGGTGCGGGAGGCCTTCGACCCGGCGGGCCTGGCCAACCCCGGCAAGATTTTCCCCACCCCGCGCAGCTGCGGCGAATCGGCCCGGCGCCAGGCGTCGTCGCTCACCGTGCGCCTCGATGCCCTCCCCACCGGTGGCGTCGAGTCGCCGAGCCTGGAGCCCCTGGACGTCTTCTGAGCCCGGCCGAGGGGACGGATTGCCGAGGGGACGGTTCTACGTTGGGGGGACCTTCTCCCCTGGCGCTCCATGCTGATCCGCCCGATGGCCCGTCTGGGTGTCGCTCTGGGAGTCACGGTTGGCGTCACGGCCGGGGTTACAGGAGGTCTGCTGACCGCCCCCCCCGTCCGGGCCCAGTCCCCGGTCGTCAACCTGGTGGCCAAGAAGGTGATCGAGCGCTACCAGAAATCCAGCTGCGAACAGCTCTGGGCCGCCCGCAGCGAGCGGCGTGGGTCCCAGGAGCAGCGCGTGCTCGACATGCTCAACGATGATCCCCAACTGCGTCAGGGCTTCATCGACCAGGTCGCCGGCCCGGTGGTGAACAAGCTGTTCGTCTGCGGGATGATCCCCTGAACGGCCGCCTCAGCCCGCCACCTCAGCCCGCCGCAGTGAGCCACCAGCGCCCCAGGCCGACCGCGGTGGCGGCGCCGATCACGGGCAGGGCCCCCAGTCCCCGGCCCAGCAGCACCACCGCCGCCAGCAGCACCAGCACGGCGCCGCCGTCGAGGCCGCCGCTGGGGGCCAGGGCCGGTCCGGCCAGGTAGAGCGCCAGGCTCAGGATCACCCCCACCACCGCGGCGGTGATGGCGGTGAGGGGGGCGCCGACGCGCAGGTCCTCGCGGCTCGCCTCCACCAGGGGGCCGCCGGCCAGGATGAACAGGAAGGAGGGCAGGAAGGTGAACCACACCACCACCAGCGCGGCCGCCACGCCGGCCGACAGGGTGCCGCTGCCGTTCCAGCCGCCCATGAAGCCCACGAAGGCCACCACCATGATCAGTGGCCCCGGGGTGGTCTCGCCCAGGGCCAGGCCGTCCACCATCTGGGCGGCGTCCAGCCAGCCGTAGGTGTCCACCGCCCCCTGGGCCACAAAGGGGAGCACCGCATAGGCGCCCCCGAAGCTGATCAGGGCCACCTTGGTGAAGAACCGGGCCATGGTGGCCAGCTGGCCCTCCCAGCCCCCCGCCAGCGTCAGCAGGGTCAGGGGCAGGCCGAGGGCCACCCCGCCCCCCAGCAGGGTGAGGGCGAGGCGGCGCCAGTGGAAGCGGGCGTGGGTGGGGGTGGGGGTGTCGTCGCCGTGGAGGGCGGCCTCCGGTGGGGTGGCGTCCCCGACCTCGGCGGCGGTATGGGGTGAGGGGCCCCGGAACAGGGCCGGCCGCAGCCGACCGCCGATCCAACCCACCAGGGCCGTGGCGATGATCAGGGCGGGGTAGGGCACCTGGCCCACGGCCAGGGAGAGGCAGGCCGCCGCCGCGATCAGCACCAGGGCGGGGTTGTGCAGCGTGCGCCGCCCCAGCCGCCAGGCCGCCTGGAGCACGATCCCGAGCACCGCCGGCTTGAGGGCCCAGAACACCGCCGCCAGCAAAGGCAGCTGGCCCCAGAGGGCATAGATCGCCGAAAGGCTCAGCAGCACCACCACCGAGGGCAGCAGGAACAGGCCGCCGGCGATCAGGGCGCCGCCCAGGCCGTGCATCAGCCAGCCCAGGTAGGTGGCCAGCTGGGTGGCCTCCGGCCCCGGCAGCAGCATGCAGTAGTTCAGCGCGTGCAGAAAGCGTCGCTCCGACAGCCAGCGCCGGCGCTCCACCAGTTCGGCATGGAGCAGGGCGATCTGGCCGGCCGGCCCGCCGAAGCTGACCAGTCCCAGCCGCAGCCAGAAGCGGGCGGCCGTGGCGAGGCTGAACGGATCCTTCAGCACCGATCGGCACCGCGAAGGCTCATAACTTAATCAGCGGGATGACCCCGGCCGTCGCCGATCGGATGTGTTTCCACTTACATCCCGCCCATCGATGGGCACCAAGATGGACGCAAAAGTTTGGCGATGGCAGGGAGCGATGGTCCCAGCTCCAGAGCCGGCGAAAGGCCCGGTGAACGGGCTGGCGGATGGAAGCCGCAGAAGCCGCCGGCCGAGCCGGTCCGTGGGGGTTCCTTCTTCAGTCCGTGGACGAACTGGCGGGCCTGGATGGTGATGCTGGTGGGTGTGCTTGTCGGCCAGGTGATCGGCTTTTCCCCCCAGTTGTTCGTTCTCATCGCGGCGTTCTGTCTGCTTTGCGGCTGGCTGTTCGATCGATGATCCAGGCCCACATCCTGCTGTGGTTCGAGTGACGTTCCCCTCGCTCGATTGTCGGTAGGACGATGTTGTCGCTGACCACCATTCGTGTCACAGTCTTTCTTCTCACACGCTTCTCCTGAGGCCCCTGTCGTTCACCCCCAGAGCCTCCCTCCGGTGCCCAACAACTTCGGCCCTACCCTGCTGCTGGCCCTGGGTCTGCTCACGGCCCCGCTGCTGATCGGGGTGCCACTGCTTGTCCTGGGCCTGGCCCTGCTGCGCTCGGCCGATGGAACGCCGGCGCTGCCGCCCCTCTCCCGTTCCCTGGCCCGCTGGCGTCAGGCCAGTGACTGGCGCAGGATCGACGCCAGCTGATCCTGTTCCGCCAGGAAGCCGTCGTGGCCGTGGTGGCTGTCGATCGCGCTGAAGCGGACCGGCCCACCGATCGCCCGTGCCAGCTCCCGCTGGCTGTGGGGCGGGAAGAGCCGGTCGGAGCTCACCGACACCACGTGGGCGGGGACGCTGATCCGGGCCAGGGCCGCGGCCACCCCGCCGCGCCCGCGGCCCACGTCATGGCCGGCCATGGCCTGGGTGAGAACGAGGTAGCTGTTGGCATCGAAGCGCTCCACAAACCCGCCACCTTCCTCGAGGCCCCCGTCCTCGATGCCCCCGTAGGTGAGCCGGGCGATGGTCCGGGCCCGGGCCAGCCCCGCCCGGGGCCCGCCGCCGGGATGGTCGTAGTAGTCGCCGCCCAGGAAGGTCGGATCCTGGCGAATGGCCTCGATCTGGCTGCGGTGGCAGGCGTTGGTCCGCTCGGAGCAGCGGGCTGTCGTGGCCAGCAGCACCAGCCGCTCCAGCCGCCCGGGATGGGTGATCGCCCATTCCATGGCGCGCATGCCGCCCATGGAGCCCCCGATCACCGCCTGCCAGCGCCGGATCTGGAGCCTGTCGCTGAAGGCCACCTCCGCCTCCACCTGGTCGCGGATCGTGAGCGTGGGGAAACGGCTCCCCCAGGGCCTGCCGTCGGGGGCCGGGCTGCCGGGGCCGGTGCTGCCCTGGCAGCCCCCCAGCACGTTCGGGCAAACCACGAAGAACCGGTCGGTGTCGATCGCCCGGCCCGGGCCGATCAGCCCATCCCACCAGCCTCGGGTGGGGTGGCCGGGGCCCGCCGGACCGGCGGCGTGGCTGTCGCCGCTGAATCCATGCAGGAGCAGCACCCCGTTGCTGCGGGCGGCATCGGGCCGCCCCCAGCTCTCATGGGCGATGGTGATCGGCCCCAGGGTGTCCCCGGATTCCAGCCGCAACGGCTGCTCGCCGAACAGCTCGAGGACCTGCCGATGGCCGGCGCGAGGCGTCGTTCGGGTGGTCGTCAAGGTCAGGCCTCCTGCGGCGAGGCCGGGCGGAGCAGGCGGCTCGGGCGGAGCCCCGGGATCCCCCGGAAGAGCTGGGGCCACCCCTTGCGTTGCCGTCCGGTCACGGGCAGGTGCTGGTGTTGCCAGGCCCCGAAGCCGCCGGCGAGATGGCGGATGCGGCGGGCATGGCCCTGCGCCTGGAGATGGTCGATCGTCGTGGCCGAATGCTGGGTGCTGTCGCCCACCAGGATCAGGTCACCGTCGGGGAGCTCGCCGCTGATCAGCCAGCCGCTGGGAATGTTGTGACTCCCGGGAACATGGCTGTGGCGATAGCGGCTCCTGGCGCGAAGATCGATGATCAGTGCCGGTGCATCCGGGCCGTTGGGGCCTGAGCCGGCTAGCAGGCGCAGGAGTTGCCGGGGGGAGAGGAGATCACCGGAAAGGTCTGTGGATTCTTCTTTTTGGAGGGCGGATGCCATGGAGATCCTTGCTGCGGTGCCCCAATCTTCAGGCCCGAAAGCCTTAACTACGGTAATCCGGGCAACAAACCGTTGAAAGCAGGCTTTCCGCCGGTGCGCTGCACGGATGTCACCCGGGAGGGTCCCTCCAGGGTGCCGCCCATGAAAAAGGATCCTGCTGTTCGGCAGGATCCCTGAAGTCCCTTACTCGCACTCCTTCGGAGCACTCCGACATGGTGCTCTTCCGCTGTCGCTTCGGTCGTGGTTGTGAACACATGGCCGAAGGCCTGAACGCACAGGCTGCTCCCTTGATGCAGGTCATGCTGCAGGCGAAAAGGACTCTTCCTCCGTTCCGCATGGGCTATCACCACGACCACGATGGGTTCCGGGAGCGTCAGGACTCCCTCTGCGATCGGGAGTACCTCACGCGCGCCAAGCGCCAGGATCTTCAGCCCCTGGAGGTGCGCCGTCTGCTCTGGGAGGGAGCCACCCTGGTGCAACGAAAGCATCCGCTCGGTGATGCCCTCCAGGGAGCCGTCCAGCTGGAGGCGGACATGGAGCCGGATCGGATCCGCGCCCTGCTGCCCGACGTGGCCTGGCCCCTGCTTTGTCTCGGACGGGGCAGTGGCGGAGCGATCCAGGCGTCAGCCGTTCAGCTGGCGGAGGACCTGCTCGACCTGGGTTACCGCCACGTGTTCTGCCTGGCTTAGGGGTTGGGGGCGACAGGCGCTCCAGGGGGCTGGTGCCGCACCACTTCGCCCCCCACCAGCAGGACGGCTTCGCCGGCCTGAAGCGGCAGCCATTGCTCATCCCTGGTCAGCGGTTCGGTGCTGACGATCGTCACGACGTCGTCGACGCCGGCAAGCTCGGAGAAATCGACGCTCAGGTCGTCATCGGCCAGGGTGGCCCGGCCGAACGGGGCCCGGCGGGTGATGCGGTGCAGTCGGCTGCTGGCATGGGCGAACAGCCAGCTGCCGTTGCTCACCAGACAGTTGAAGGTGCCCTGCTGCTCCAGCTGCCGGGAGCACTGCACCAGCGTGCGGAAGATGGCGTCCAGGTCCGCCGGATCGGCACCGGCGGCGTTCAGTTGCTCCAGGATCCAGCAGAAGGCCACTTCGCTGTCGGTGGATCCCTCCGGAACGAACAGTTCCGTCCGCGGCAGAGGCCCCAGCAGGTTGCCGTTGTGGGCGAACACCCATTCCCGCCCTTGCCAGCGCCGGTGAAAGGGGTGGCAGTTCTCCAGAGCCACCACCCCCTGGGTCGCCTTGCGGATGTGGGCGATCGAGCAGTGGGAGCGCAGATCCAGGCTGGCCACCTGGGCGGCGATCGGCGAGAAGGCGGCCGGGGCGTCCTCCCGGTACAGATGCACCCCGCGGCCATCGGGGTCGAAGCTGGCCACCCCCCAGCCGTCCCCGTGGCAGCCGGTGGCGCCCCCCCGGCGGGTGAGGCCATGGAAGGAGAAGCGCATGTCGGTGGGGGTGTTGGCGCTGAGGGCCAGCAGTTCACACATCACCCGAGGTCCACCGAGGCCCCCATTCTCCCCACCGGGGGAGGCCCGGATCAGCGGGAGCTGCTGAACAGCTGGTCCCAGACCCCGTCCCTGCCGAAGAAGGTGTCGTTGATCTGCTTCCAGCCGCCGAAGTCGCCGGCCGAGAACAGCTGCTTCACCGGAGCGAAGCGGCCCTTCACCCGGCTCCAGACCCCGGGGCTGACCGGACGGAAGCCCTCCTCGGCGAAGATCTCCTGGGCCGGCTCACTCTGGAGATAGGTGGCCAGGGCCTCGGCGGCCTTGCGGGTGCCCTTGCGATCCACGTTGCGGTCGATAACGGTCACCGGGCCCTCGATGCGGATGTTGACCTCGGGCACGATGAAGGGGGCTTTGAGGTCGCCGCTGCGCTTGGCGAGGATCGCCTCGTTCTCGTAGTTCAGCAGCACGTCGCCCTGGCCGCGTTTGAGGAACACGTCACTGGCCTCGCGGGCGTCCTTGGGCAGGTTCTCCACGTTGCGGTAGACCGAACTGACGTAGGCCTTGGCCTGGGCCTCGCTGCCGCCGGTCTGGCTGATCGAGCCCCAGAGCCCCAGGAAGTTCCAGCGTGCACCACCGGAGGTCTTGGGATTGGCCGTCACCACGGTGACGTCGGGCTTGGCCAGGTCGGCCCAGGTCCGGACCCCTTTGGGGTTGCCGTCACGGGTGATGAAGGCCACCACCGAGTGGGTGATGATCGCGCCGCCGGGCAGGTCCTTCTCCCATCCCGGCTGCACCAGCCCCGCTTCCTGGAGCTTGAGCACGTCACCGGCCAGGGCGAGGGTGGCCACGTCGGCATCAAGGCCGTCGATGATCGCCCGGGTCTGGGAGCCGGAGCCGCCATAGCTCGTCTTGACGTTGATGGTCTGACCGGTTCTGGCCTTCCAGTCGGCTTCGAACTTGGGCAGGATCCGGTCGTAGGCCCCCTTGGTCACGGCGTAGCTCACCAGCAGCAGCTCCTGGGGAGCGCCGCTGGCGCTGTCACCGGCACCGCCTTCGGGCCTGGCGCCGCAGCTGGTCAGGGCCAGGCCCCCCAGCAGGAGGCCGGTGATGGCCAGGGGGGCGGCGGAACGGGCGAAGGGTGAAACCACGGTTTTCTGATCGACAATCCGGCAGAGCTTACACCGGTATCCCGATCGGCTATCCAGTTCCCCTGTGCCCCTGGCCTGCCCCCTCCCCCTCTCTCTGATCTGCTGCTCCCCCGCTCAGGGGGCCGGCTGCTGGCTCAGCGGGACTTCGAGAAGATCGAATCCCAGAGCCCTCCCTTGCCGAAGAACCGCTTGTTGATGGTGTCCCAGCCGCCGAAGCTCTTGGCGGTGAACAGCTTCGAGACCGGAGCAAACTGCGCCTTAGTCTCGGCCCTCACCCTGGCGTTGATGGGGCGGAATCCTTCTTCGGCGAAGGCCCGCTGGGCCGGCTCGCTGTACAGGTACCTGGCGAAGGCTTCGGCCACCTTGCGGGTGCCCTTGCGGTCCACGTTCCTGTCGACGACCGCGATCGGTCCTTCAATCAGGATGTTGGTGCGGGGAACGATGAAGGGGGTTGTCCAGGTGCCGCTCTTCCTGGCCAGGATGGCCTCGTTCTCATAGTTCAGCAGCACGTCTCCCTGGTTGCGTTTCACGAACACGTCGGTGGCCTCACGGGCATCCTTGGGCAGGGTGTCCACATTGCGGTACACGTTGGTCACGAAAGAGCGGGCCTTGGCCTCATTGCCGCCGGTCTCGGTCACCGAACCCCACAGGCCCAGGAAGTTCCAGCGGGCACCGCCGGAGGTCTTGGGATTGGCGGTGATCACTTCAACGTTCTTGTTGTCGAGATCGTTCCAGGTGCGGATCTTCTTGGGGTTGCCGGGCCGCACGAAGAAGGCGACCACCGAGTTGGTGATGATGCTGTTGTTGGGGTTCTCCTTCTCCCAGCCCGGACGGATCAGCCCCGCCTCCTCGAGCTTGAGGGTGTCGGCCGCCAGGGCCAGGCCCACCACATCCGCCGCCAGACCGTCGATCACGGCCCGGGTCTGGGAGCCGGAGCCGCCGTAGCTGGTCCGGATCACCACGGTCTGGCCGGTCCGCTTCTTCCAGTCGGCCGTGAATCGGGGAATGATCTTGTCGTAGGCCGCCTTGGTGACGGCATAGGACACGAGCAGCAGTTCCTGCCGTGGCGCCGGTTGCTGGGCCTGGGCGTTCAGGGGCAGCAGGGTGCCGGAACCCCCCAGGGCGACGGCGACGGCCAGGGGGGCGGCCACCAGGCCGGGATGCCACGGGCGGCGAGCGGCTGGCAGGACCGGCGAGGAGAAGGGATGAAGCACGGTTGTCCGATGGGTGAACTGGTGAAAGCTATCCGTCAGCCCCCCGCTGCGACGTAAGGCGGATTACACCCGCTGGGTGTCTGGCCGGTGGTTGGCCCGGGGGTGGTGGCTGCCACAATCCCCGTAAACCAACCGGGGATTCCCTTGGCCTTCAGCGCGAAAACCGGCTATGGCCTTGTCTCGCTCATGGAGCTGGCCGCCATCCATTCCCGCGGCGGGGTGCTCCAGGTGGCGGAGATCGCGCAGCGTCAGGGCATCCCCGACCGTTACCTGGAGCAGATGCTCGCCAGCCTGCGGCGGGGCCAGATCCTGCGCAGCATCCGCGGTCCGAAGGGGGGCTACCAACTGGCCCGGCCGCCGGCCGAGATCCGGGTCGATGACATCGTCAGTTGCCTGGAGGGGGATGTGCCCCCCCGTTCCGCTGAGGAGGGGGCCACGCCTGAATTCGAAGTGCTGGGCCGGCTGGAGCAGCGGCTGGAGGAGGCCCGCCTGGGGATTCTGTCGGGCACCACCCTGCAGGACCTGCTGGACCAGCGGGACCACCTGGCCCAGGCCCAGGCGATGTACTTCATCTGAGCGGACCGGCCCTGAATCCGGCCGGACCGCACCGGACCGTTAAATAGACCACATTGCCGATGGGGAATGTGAGGTATGGTGCTGGGGTCCCCGCAGGCTCCCCATGTGCTGTTGTCGGCGAATGCCTGTCGCCAGCCGAACGCTGGCCGTTTGCTCTGCCCAGATGACCCCGTACCCATCCCTTCTTTCCTGCGGCCATGACCACCTCACGCACACCCCAGGCCCTCCGCCTCACGCTCCTGCCCCATGACGTCCTGCCCGATGGGCTGCATTGGAAGATCCAGGACGGCTACATCAGAACCGCTTCCCACGACGAGGAAGGCGAATCCTTCACCCTCGGCCTCTGGGGTCCGGGTGACTGGGTGACCAACGCCTATTCCACCTTGAGTCCGGTGGAGATCCAGTGCCTGTCCACGGTGGTGGTGGAGCAGGGCCATCCCAGCGAGGCCGAGATCCTGGCCTTCCTGCATCACCAGATCCGCAACACCGAGGAACTGTTCGAGATCAACCGGGTCCGCGGCGCCGACTCACGGCTGCTGCGGCTGCTGCGCTGGATCGGCATCCGCTTCGGGCAGGTGAGCAGCCGCGGCTACCGCCTCTCCCTGCGGGACATGAACCTCACCCATCAGGCCCTGGCGGAGATCTGCGGCCTCACCCGGGTGACGGTCACCAAGACCCTTAACCATTTCAAGCGCCTCGGCCTGCTGCACCAGGTGAGCGACACCGACCTGATGATCAGCATCCCCTGAGTGCGCCGAAGCGTCTCAGCATCAACTTTTCAGTACCAACATTTCAGCGCCGAATTCTCGGCGCCCCATTCTCAGCGTCCTGTCTGTTCATCAACACCCACACATCAACCATCACCGTCATGGCTGCCCAGTACTTCCGCTCCAGGCTCAATGAGCCCCAGCCCCAGCGCTTCACCCTCGTCTTCCGCAACGGGGAGCTGCTGCGTCACCAGGATCCCCTGGCCGTGGCCCAGTACCTCGCCGATGCACGCCTGGCGGAGGTTCATTCCGAACCTCCGCGCCGCCGCGCCGCTAGGGCTCCGATCGACTGATCAGATCGAATAATCCGGTTGAAAGGCGTGGGCCTGGCGACTGATCACATGCAGTTGGTCGCCGGGCTTGAGGTTGGCGTAGTCGACCTCTTCCCGGGGGAACTGGGCCATCACCACTTCCTCGGTATCAAGCACCAGTTCCGCCTGCAGGTCGCGGCCCATGTGGGTGAGGCGCCGCAGCCGGGCAGGCACGGTGCCCGGCTGCGGGGTGGCATGCACCTGCACGTGGTGGGGGCGCACGAAGATCCGCCCGTCCGCCGGCAGCGGCGGCACGGCATCGCGCCGCACGGGCAGGGAGCCGCTGGGCAGCTCGTTGACGGCGCCCACGAAGCTCATCACGAAGGGGGAGGCGGGATGGTCGTAGATCTCCGCCGGGGAACCGATCTGCTCCACCCGCCCTTCGTTCATCACCACGATCCGATCGGCCACCTCCATGGCCTCCTCCTGGTCGTGGGTCACGATCACGGTGGTGACGTGCATCTCGTCGTGCAGGTTGCGCAACCAGGCGCGCAGCTCCTTGCGCACCTTGGCATCGAGGGCGCTGAAGGGTTCATCGAGCAGCAGCACCTGGGGCTGCACCGCCAGGGCCCTGGCCAGGGCCACCCGCTGGCGCTGGCCGCCGGAGAGCTGGGAGGGGAAGCGGCTGCCGTAGCCCCGCAGGTGCACCAGGTCGAGCAGTTCGTCGACCCGGCGGCGGATCGCCTCGGGCTTCCAGCGGCGCAGCTCGAGGCCGAAGGCCACATTGCGGCGCACGTTGCGGTGCTTGAACAGGGCGAAGTGCTGGAAGACGAAGCCCACCTGGCGCTCCTGCACCGAGCGCTGGGTGGCCTCTTCGCCGGTGATCCAGATGCGGCCGGCATCGGCCTCCTCCAGCCCGGCGATCAGCCGCAGCAGGGTGCTCTTGCCCGACCCGGAGGGCCCCAGCAGGGCCACCAGGGAGCCGCTTTCCACGTCGACGCTGACGTCGTCCACAGCACGGAAGTCGCCGAAGTTCTTGCTGACGTTGGCGACGCGGATGCCCATCGGAACGGCCTGGGTGGCAGTGGAGAGCCGACTATACCGGTAAACACACCGCTGAACCGCGCTTTAGGCCGGCTACGGTGATACGGTCAGCGCCACACCGCCGATCCGGCGCCTCGATGACCTCCGCCCTCCTGCGCCGCTGGCGCCCGCCTGCCCTGAGCCTGCCCAGCTGGCCCTGGCGCATCACCTGGACCTACCTGGGCCTGATCCTTTTCCTGCCCCTGGGGGCCATGCTGCTGAAGGCCGCCCGCGTTGGACCCGTTGGGTTCTGGGAGATGGCCACCACACCGGAGGCCATCGCCACCTACAAGGTCAGCTTCGGCCTCGCCCTGGTGGCCAGTGTGATCAACGGCGTCTTCGGTCTGGTGGTGGCCTGGGCGCTGGTGCGCTGCCGCTTTCCCGGCCAGCGGGTGCTGGATGCCCTGATCGATCTGCCCTTCGCCCTGCCCACCGCCGTGGCCGGGTTGGCGCTCACGGCCGTCTACAGCACCAACGGCTGGCTGGGGCAACCGCTGAACGAGGCCTTCGGGATCAAGGTGGCCTTTGCTGCCCCCGGGGTGACGGTGGCGATGGTGTTCATCTCGCTGCCCTTCGTGGTGCGGACGGTGGAGCCGGTGCTGCGTTCCCTGGAGAAGGAGCAGGAGGAAGCCTCCTGGTGCCTGGGGGCCTCGCCCCTGCAGACCACCGTGCGGGTGGTGCTGCCCCAGTTGCTGCCGGCGATCCTCGGCGGGGTGGCCCAGGGCTATAGCCGGGCTGTGGGCGAATACGGCTCGGTGGTGATGATCTCCAGCAATGTGCCCTTCCGTGACCTGATCACCCCCACCCTGATCATCCAGAAACTCGAGGAGTACGACTTCGAGGCCGCCACCGTGATCGGGTCGGTGATGCTGATCTTTTCCCTGTTCAGCCTGCTGGTGATCAACCTGCTGCAGGTCTGGGGCCAGCGCTACCAGGGCGATTCCGCCTGATTTTCCTCCAGCTTTCCTTGCGTTGATCCTTTCGCCATGACCATCGTTGTTCCCAGCCTGGAGACCCACAGTCCCACGCCCGCTCCAGCCAAGCGATCGCGCCGCCAGGGCCTGAATCTGCCGGCGATCCTGATTCCCCTGATCGCCTGCCTTTACGTGGGGGTGGTGATCCTGCTGCCGGCCCTGAGCGTGGTGGCCTCGGCCTTCGCCAAGGGGGTGGGCCCGTTCCTGGAGAACTTCCAATCCCACGAACTGCTGTCCGCCCTGCGGCTCACCCTGTTCGCCACGGCCGTGGCGGTGCCCTGCAACGTCATCTTCGGCCTGTCCGCGGCCACCGCCATTGCCCGCCGTGAGTTCCGCGGCAAGGCCCTGCTGCTGAGCGTCATCGACCTGCCCTTCTCGATCTCGCCGGTGGTGGTGGGCCTGATGCTGGTGCTGCTCTACAGCCCCACCCATGGCCTGCTGGGGGGTGTCATTGAGAGCCTGGGCTGGAAGATCATTTTCTCCTGGCCCGGGATCGTGCTGGCCACGATCATCGTCACCTTCCCCTTCATGGCCCGGGAGGTGATTCCGTTGCTGGAGGAGGAGGGCTGGGAGCAGGAGGAGGCCGCCCGCACCCTCGGCGCCACCAACTGGCAGGTGTTCTGGAAGGTGACCCTCCCCTCGGTGCGCTGGGCCGCCCTGTACGGCCTGATCCTCACCACGGCCCGGGCCCTGGGCGAATTCGGTGCCGTCGCGGTGGTCAGCGGCAACATCGAGGGCCTCACCCAGACCCTGCCCCTGTTCGTGGAGGACGCCTACAAGAACTACCAGACCGAACTGGCCTTCGGGGCGGCGATGGTGCTGGGGGGCGTGGCGATCGTGTCGCTGCTGCTCAAGCTCCTGGTGGAGCAGGTCCTGGAGCAGGACAAGAAGGCGAGCCGGATGCCTCTGGACGGCTGATCGGGCCTTGCGAGCAGCCCCCGGGCGCCTCGATCTGGAGCGTGCTGTGGGTGATGCCGAGGTCGGCCAGCCGTTGCTGGGCCAGCTGCAGCAGCTCGGCGTCGTCTCCGCCGGCGGTGGCGCGGCCCAGGTGGGCCGTGAGCGCAGTGCGGGAGGTGCTCATGCCCCAGACGTGCAGATGGTGGACGTTCTCCACCCCGGGCAGGCTGCGCAGGGCCGCCTCCACTTCAGCCAGGTCAATGCCCCGCGGCACAGCATCGAGGCTGGCGCTGAGGGCTTCCCCCAGCAGTTCCCAGCCGCTCCAGGCCACCGCCAGCCCCACGCCGATGGCGGTGGCCGCATCCAGCCAGTTCCAGCCCACCAGCCCCACCAGCACGGCGCTGACCAGCACCGCGGCCGAGACGGCCGCATCGGTGAGCAGGTGCACCACCGCCGCCCGCCGGTTCAGATCGTGGTGGTGGCCGCTGCCGAACAGCCGGGCCGAGAGCAGGTTGATCACGATGCCGGCCGCCGCCGCCCAGGCCACCGGGCCGCTCACCACCGGCACCGGATCCAGCAGCCGCTGCACCCCTTCGACGATCACCACCCCGGCCGCCATCAGGATCAGGGCCGCGTTCATCAGCGAGGCCAGCTGGGTGCTGCGGCCGAAGCCGTAGGTGAACCGGGCCGTGGCCGGCCGGGCGCTGAGCCGTTCGGCCCCCCAGCCGAACAGCAGCCCGGCCACGTCACCGAGGTTGTGGATGGCATCGCCGATCAGGGCCAGGGAGCCGAAGCCGATGCCGATCGCCAGCTGCAGCCCCGAGAGGGCGCTGTTCAGCAGCACACCCCAGAAGAAGGCCCGGGGCGAACCCTGGCGGTGGGGATGCCCGTGCTCGTGCGCGTGCTCGTGCGCGTGCTCGTGCTGGTGTGAATGGGACGCCATGGAGGCGTCCTAGCAGCGCCGGCGTCGACTGGCCTTCAGCTCTGGTAATGGGAATCGAGCCAGCAGCGGGGCAGGGCCTCCCCGGAGGGAAAGAACAGGTCGGCCTTGGCGTACTGCTGGGGATCCTGCATCTCCTCGCCGCCGTGGAGACGGGCCTTGACCAGAGAGTCGAAGGGGCTGAACAACTGCTTGACATTCAGCACCTCCACCAGGCCGGCGTCGTCGTTGTGGCGTACCTTCAGAAACATCGCCCTGCTCCGGTTCTCGATTCCTTCAGTCTGCTGGCGCTTCTGTGCCACGAAGGATCAGGACCGTAACGATTCCCCTCACCGTTGCCGGGCCCTCCGCGTCTGAATTCCCGTTCCATGGCCCATCACCAGATCCTGATCGTCGGCGGAGGGGCTGCGGGCCTCACCGTGGCCAGCCAGCTCAAGCGGGCCCGGCCCGGTCTGGAGATCGCCATCCTGGAGCCCTCCCCCGACCACTACTACCAACCTGGCTGGACCCTGGTGGGCGCCGGCGTCTTCACCCTCGAGCAGACCCGCCGCGCCGAGGCCGATCTGATTCCCGAAGGGGTGCGCTGGATCCGCGCCGCCGCCGCCGGCTTCGATCCGGTGGCCGGCACCGTGACCAGCAGCGACGGCGAAACGCTCCACTACGACGCCCTGGTGGTGGCCACCGGCATCAAGCTCTGCTGGGACCGGATCAAGGGCCTGCCGGAGGCCCTCGGCAGCAACGGCATCACCAGCAACTATTCCAAGGATCTGGTCGATTACACCTGGCAGACGATCCAGGCCTTCCGCGGCGGCAACGCGATCTTCACCTTCCCCGACACGCCGATCAAGTGCGCCGGGGCGCCCCAGAAGATCATGTACCTGGCCGACGACGTCTTCAAGCGCTCGCCTGAGGTGGCGGCGGCCACCCGGGTGATCTACGCCACCGCCACCCCGGGCATCTTCGCCATTCCCACCTTCGCCGAACCCCTGCGCCAGGTGGTGGCCCGCCGCGGCATCGAGCCCCACTACCAGCACACCCTCAAGGAGGTGCGCGCCGCCAGCAAGGAGGCGGTGTTCGCCGTCAAGGACGGGGACACGGTGCGCGAAGAAGTGCTCCCCTTCGGGATGCTGCACGTCACCCCGCCGATGGCGGCCCCGGATGTGGTGGCCACCAGCCCCCTGGCGGTGGCCGGAGCGGGCGGCTGGGTGGACGTGGACAAGTTCACCACCCAGCACGTGCGCCATCCCAACGTCTTCTCCCTCGGCGACGTCTCCTCGCTGCCCAACTCCAAGACCGCCGCGGCGGTGCGGGGCCAGGCGCCGGTGCTGGTGGCCAACCTGCTGGCCCACCTCGATGGCCAGCCCCTGGCCGCCCGCTACGACGGCTACGCCTGCTGCCCGCTGATCACCGGCTACGGGCGGGTGATCATGGCCGAGTTCAACTACGACGCCCAGCCCGTTCCCTCCTTCCCCCTCGATCCCACCCAGGAGCGCTGGAGCATGTGGGTGGTGAAAAAAGACGTGCTGCCCTGGATCTACTGGAACCGCATGCTCAAGGGAGCCCCCCACGAGCGGCGCTTCATGCCGGGGGCGGCGGGTTGAGGGTTCAGCCGCCGATGGTCACCGGGAAGGGGGCCACCGCCCAGATTCTGCGGGCGTACTCCCCGATAGCGCGATCGGAGGAGAAGAAGCCGCTGCGGGCGGTGTTGCGCAGGGCCATCCGATGCCAGCTGGGCCGACCGGCCCAGCTGGCATCGATGGCGGCCTGGGCCCGCAGGTAGTCGCCGAAGTCGGCCAGCACGGCGAAGGGATCCGTCCCCCGCAGCTGGTCCGTCAGAGGCCGGAAGCGGTCCGGGTCCCCCTGGCTGAAATGGCCCCGCTCGATCAGCGCGAACACCTCCGCCAGCAGCGGATCGTTGCCGATCCACTCCCAGGGCCGGTAGCCCTGCTGCTTGAGTTCGGCGATGCCTTCGGTGGTGCGGCCGAAGAGGAAGAAGTTGTCGTCGCCCACCTGTTCGCGGATCTCGACGTTGGCGCCATCGAGGGTGCCGATGGTGAGGGCGCCGTTCATCATGAATTTCATGTTGCCGGTGCCGGAGGCCTCGAGGCCGGCGGTGGAGATCTGCTCGGAGAGGTCGGCGGCGGGGTAGACGCGCTCACCGAGCTTGACGTTGTAGTCGGCGAGGAAGATGACGCGCAGGCGGCCGTCCATGTCGGGGTCGGCGTTGACGACGTCGGCGATGCCGTTGATGAAGCGGATGATCAGCTTGGCCATGGCATAGCCGGGA
>NZ_JAFKRK010000002.1:0-80476 GCF_019038535.1 Synechococcus sp. CCAP 1479/9
GCCTCCTTCTGGATGCCGAGCATCAGCAGGTTGTTGCCGAGCTGGGGGCCGATCAGGAACTCGGCCGAGAGGTAGGCGACGATCCGCCTGGGGTGGGCGTCGATGGCCTCGGTACCGGCCAGGTAGCGGGTCATCAGCCGGTCCCGCACGGCGTAGCTGAGCGCCATGTAGAGGTCATGGCGGTCGGCTTTCTGCACCCTCCGGCCGAGCGAATAGAGCAGGTGCTCGATCAGGCCGTCGAGCAGATCCTGCGCCGTCAGGCCGTTGCGCTGGGGATCGATGTAGGCGCCAGCTTCAGGAAGACCCATCACGGTGGCCTTGGTGCTTGCCATGCTGGATGGTCACGGGCACCCCTCGACCATCACCAGACAGGGTTAAGAACCGAGGAACGCAGGAATCCCCTCACCTTGGGAAGATGGAAGGGCCTGCCCAGTTCCCATTCCCGACCCTGCAGCCCAGTCCGTGAAGGACCCCACGCCCGCCCCGGACCTCTGGCTGCTTGAGACGTTGCGGGACCTCAGGGCCACCCTGGAGCGCATCGAGGTGGAGGAGGCCGCCTGCCTGGGGGCCATTCACCCCCGCCACCGGGCCAGTGCCCGCAACCTGCTGCATGTCATCGCCTTCCACCGCCATGCCCATCCGGGCCTGCCGAAGGCGCTGCGGCAACGGGGCCTGTGTCCCCTCACCGATGGCGACGCCCACCTGCTGGCCAGTCTGGAGGCGGTGATCAGCGCGCTTGAAGCGCTCGAAGGTCTGGGCCCCCCTGGCCTGGCCGGTCCCGAGGTGCTGGAGCAGCGTTGCGACCGGCTGTTCGGAGCCCTGGCCGCCGCGGGCGGCGCCGGGCTCATGGTCACGCTGCCGGCGGAGGCGGCCGAGCGCCCCGCCCTGGTCGCTGAACTGCTGGCGGCGGGGATGACCATCGCCCGCATCGATTGCGCCCATGACGACCCCGTGGTCTGGGGCCGGATGGTGGAGGCGCTCAGAGCGGCCCGGGTGGCCAGCGGCCGCCCCTGTGTGATCGCCATGGACCTGGCGGGCCCGCAGCTGCGCACCGGCCAGCTGGCCCCCCAGCCCGCGGTGATCCGCGCCCGTCCCCGCCGCGACCGGATGGGGCGGCCCACCCAGCCGGTGCGGATTCTGGTGGTGCCGCCTGGAGCCTTGCCCCGGCCGCAGGACACGGACGCCGTGCTGCTGCCGGCGCGACTGTCGAAGGCGAAGTGGCTGAAGCGGGGGAATCGTCTGCAGGGGCGGGATGCCTCCGGCCGCCGCCGCACCCTCCAGGTGGTGCGACGCGGCCCCGATGGGGTTCTGATGCTGCAGGCCGACAAGACCTGCCATTTCACGTCCGGCCTGGTGTTCCGCCAGCGGCACGGCAAAGCCCGGCTGCGCGTGGGTCCGCTGGCGCCGGTGAGTGGCGAACGGCTTTTGCGCCCAGGCGATGCCATCCGTCTGACGCCGGAGCCGGACCAGGGTGCCGGCACGCTCCCCTGCACCCTGCCGGAGGTGTTCAGTGATCTGCGCCGCGGTGAGCGGGTGTTCTTCGACGATGGCCGCATCGGCGCCGTGGTCCGGAGGGTGTCAGACCGGGGGGTGCGGCTCAAGGTCACCACCGCCCGGGCCAGGGGCAGCCGGCTCCGCTCCGACAAGGGGATCAGGTTCCCCGACAGTGACCTGCGCACGCCGGCCCTCACCGCCAGGGACATCGAGGATCTGGCATTCGTGACGGGTCACGCCGACATGATCAGCACGTCCTTCGTGCACCGGGAGTCCGACATCCAGACCCTGCGCCAGTGCCTGGAGGACCGGGGCCGGGGTGATCTGGCGGTGATGCTCAGGATCGAAACCCGCCAGGCCTTTCTCAACCTGCCCGGGCTGCTGCTTGCGGCCATGGCCCATGGCGCCCCGGTGGGCGTGATGATCGCCCGCAGCGATCTGGCGATCGAGTGTGGCTGGGAGTCCCTGGCTGCGATTCAGGAGGAAATCCTGCGGATCTGCGCCGCGGCGCACGTGCCCTGCCTCTGGGCCACCGTGACGGTGCTGGAGGGAATCGGGGCCCGCACAACGGCCGACCCCAGCCAGCCACCTCTCACCTGCCTGGCGTTCCGGAGCCACTGTGAAGGGGGCGACCCGCTGTCTTGAGCCTGCCCCTGGGAATCAGCGGAACCGATTCAGTCCGTGGATTCGTCGAAGAGGGAACTGCGGGTGAATTTGAGGCCTTTCCAGATCTTCTTGATTTTCGCGTAGGCCTCGTCCTGGCTCATCTTGCCGTTGGCCTGCAGGCCGACGATCAACCCCACCTGGTCGGCGAAGGATTCCAGATTCTGATGAAACATCAGCCGCTCCGGGCTCCAGTCGCTGCCGCGGTAGCTGCCATGGGCTTCCATGGGCGACTGCACATCCCGTTGCTGCCGGCCGAGTTCGGGGTTGGTTGGTCCCGTGGAGGGCTGGTTGGTCAACGAATCGTCAAGAGCAATGGCTCAACCTAGCCAGCCAGCCTTAAGACTCCGTAAAGATCAGGGGCCAGCGCCAAAACCCCCGCCACGCCTGTCATACCCACCATCGGGCCGTTGCGGTTGAATCGTGGCAACAACCGGAAGTCCCGTGGTGCGACTCACCCCAGGGGCGCTGAATTCCCAGCGCCTGGAGCAGCGTCCGGCCGGTCTGCCCACCCATCTCTATGTCCATGGCGGGCTCGGGCCCACCCGGGCCGATGCGGTGCTGTTCCTGGATTCCGGGCCGGTGCGCACCCCCTCCCCCGCCATCGAGCGGCTGGCCAGCCTGCGCCAGGCGGGCACCCCGCTCTGGCTGCGCCTGCAGGGGCTTGGGGATCGCCATTACATCCAGCAGCTCCTCGATCGCCTGGAGGTGCCGGCGGTGCTGCTGCCCCCCCTGCTGGAGGTGCCCCAGCGCCCCCAGGTGAATGGCCTGGAGGATGTGCTGCTGGTGGTGCTGCACCGGCTCAGCTTCGCCAAGGATCCTGCCCATCTGGTCAGTGAGCAGGTGGGCCTGGTGCTTCTGCCCGGCCTGCTGATCACCCTGGAGGAGGGCTGCGGCGGGGATCCCTTCCCGGATCTCACCGAGTGGCTGCTGTCCAAGTCGGGGTCCCTCGCCGACCGGGACCTGGACGACATCCTGCACTTCGTCATCGATGACCTGCTCGATGATCTGTTCCCGATGCTGGAGGCGATGTCCCAGCGGCTGGATGCGCTGGAGGAATCCTCCCTGCGCAACCCCCGCCCCCTGATCCTGCGCCGCTCCTACGAATTCAGGAGCAACCTGCGCATCATCCGCACCCTGATCTGGCCGTTGCGCCATCAGATCCGGCTGCTGCTGCGGCAACGGCAACGATTGCTGGGCACCGAGGCCCTGGAGGGCTTCCGGGACATGGCCGAACTCGTCGACCAGCTGTTCGAGGCCTGCGGGTCGCTGCGGGGTCAGTGCGATGCCATCACCCAGTCCTATGCGGCGAGTGTGGGCAACAGGATGAACCAGGTGATGAAGACCCTCACCATCCTCACCAGCATCTTCGCGCCGCTCACGTTCATCGTCGGCGTCTACGGCATGAACTTCGAGTTCATGCCCGAGCTGAAATGGCGCCATGGTTACGCGTTTGTCATGTTGCTGATGCTCCTGATCGCCACGGTGCAGGCCTGGTGGTTGTGGCGCCGGGGCTGGTTCCAGGACTGGACGGGCCAGGGCTGAGCTGGCGCCCACAATCTGTCCTTAACCCAACCCCTCGGCTTGCTGGTGCAGGATCGGCGCAGCGTCCTTCCTTCGCTGGTCTCGAACCATGGTCCTGAAGCTGCCTGCGACAGTCCGGTCGAGGGGCGTGATGGCTTTCAGTGGACTGGGTGCCCTCCTCGGCGTCTGGCTGACGCCATGGCTGGCCCTGGTGCCCGCCCAGGCCCAGATGGGGACGGCTCCGGTGGTGCGCATCGAGGGCTCGAGCACGGTGTTCCCCATCCTGGAAGAGGCCGTCAAGGCCTTCCAGAAACGCCAGGGTTCGCCGGTGTCCATCGCCCTGAAGGAGACGGGCAGCTCGGCTGGCATGCGCAGGTTCTGCAGCGGGGAGATTCCGATCAGCAACTCCTCCCGTCCGATCAGCTCCAAGGAGCTGAAGGCCTGCGCCGCCAAGGGGGTGACGTTCATTGAACTGCCGCTGGCCTTCGATGCCATTTCGGTGGTGGTCCATCCCAGCAACAGCTGGGCCAGCCGCATCAGCACGGCCGAGCTCTCCACCCTGTGGAACCGACAGGCCCAGGGACGCATCAAGCGCTGGAAGCAGGTGAACGCCTCATGGCCGGATCGGCCGATCAATCTGTGCGGCCCGGGGGCCGATTCAGGAACGTTTGATTACTTCAACAAAGCAATCAATGGGGATTCTCGCAATTCCCGCACCGATTACACCGCCAGTGAAGATGACAACGTTCTTGTGAATTGTGTTGAGAAAAACCCTCTGGCGCTGGGCTATTTCGGCTTTTCCTACTACCGTGCTCAGGCCACCAAGTTGAAGGCGCTCGCCATCACGGGTCCCAAGGGAACCTGGCCACCGACCATCGACAACGTGCAGCAGGAGCGCTACGTGCCCCTCTCGCGACCCTTGTTCGTCTACATCAACGACAAGGATCTCAGGGATCGACCCGAGGTGCGTCGTTTCATCACCTTCACGGTCCAAGGTGGGTTGCGTTTCAGTGAGAGGGCCGGGGTGATCCCCCTGCCTCCGGACACCTATCGTGTGGTTGAGTCCAAGCTTTATCGCCATTTGATCGGCACCTCCTTCGGGGGCGATCTGCCCGTCGGGCTCTCGATCAATGAGGCGATCCGGCGCAGCTTCCAGCAGATCCGTTCGAAATCACCCCGCTGAGGCCTCCGGCCCCTCCCATGGCCAGCCCGCACGATGACCACCCGTTCAGCAACGGAGCGTTCGCCGTCGATCTGATCGGGCGCTTCACCCACAAGCTCGCGTCGCTGCAGGGGCCCGTGCTCGCCGACAACGATCCCGAACCCCTGCATCAGATGCGGGTGGCGCTGCGGCGGCTGCGCACCTGCCTGCACCAGTTCGGCCCCGCCCTGCAGCTGCCCAAGGCCGTGGCTGACCCCCGCCTGGCCAAGACCGTGCGGCGGCTCGGCCTGGCGCGGGACCTGGATGTGCTCAGGGATCGGCTGGAGAAGGACCTGATGCCCGAGCTTCCCGAGGCGGAACAACGGGCTCTCAAGCCCGTGTTGAAGCAACTGAGGCGTGAACGGGCCCTGGCCTATGAGCAGGTGGTCACCACCCTCCAGAGCAGCGGCTACCTGAAGCTGCTGTCCCAGCTGCAGGGTTGGCTGCGCCATCCCGAGTTCACGCGGCTGGGGGAGCTGCCGCTGGTGGCCTGGACCCTGGAGTGGCAGGCCCCGTTGATCGCCGGGCTGTTCCAGCATCCCGGTTGGTTCATCCTCAAACAGGAGGGGGACATGGAGCGGGTCCATGACCTGCGCAAACGGCTCAAGACCGCCCGATACGGACTCGAGAACCTCGGCGCCGTCACCGGCTCACGCTGCCGGCAGTGGGTGGCTGAACTGAGGGAGCTGCAGGAACTGCTGGGAGAACTCAACGACCTCCATGTCCTGGAAAGGGCGATCGACGATCAGTTGCCGGCCGGACTGGCCAGGAGCCTGCCGGCACTGGAGGCCCTGTTGCGCCGCAGGGCCCAGGGCTGCTGGGACCAGTGGCGGCAGCGAGCCGATGGGTTGATCCTGCCCGAACGCCGGCGCAGCCTCTCGATGGCGCTCTGGCTTGAACGGCGTTCCGACAGCCACCCGGAAGCGCCCCCGCTGGCCCTCGCCTTACCGAGCTCTTAACCAAAGCACTACCAGCCCTTTGCCCGTCCGGCGGGTGTCGCTGCATACAGTTCGCTGCATCCGATGCGCTTTCCCCGATGGTATTCACGCCCTCCCGTGAATCCGGCAGCAAGGATGGATTTCGCGAACTTCTCGAAGCGAACTACCAGAAACGCAGTCTGGTTCATGTCAGCGCCGGGAGCCATGTGCCGCTGCTGAAGAACAACGTCTGGCTCGTCGTTCGCGGCATGGTGAAGCTCAGCGCCATCACCATTCACGGCGACGACATGCTGCTCGGCCTCGCCGGCCCCAACGAGCCGTTCGGCGATCCCCTCAATGGTGTCGAGGCCTACGCCGCCACCACCCTGGCCGACACCGACCTGCTCTGCCTCAGCTGCAGCGAGATCCGCCAGGACGGCACCCTGGCCGTGGCCATGCTGGAGGCCCTCGGCCAGCGCATCCAGCAGAGCCAGGCCCTGCTCGCCCTGATGGGCCTCAAACGCGTCGATGAACGGGTGCGCGGCTTCCTCGAACTGCTGGCCAGCGAGTACGGCCAGCCCTGCGAATCGGGCCTGCGCCTCAACCTGCGCCTCACCCATCAGGAGGTGGCCAGCGCCCTGGCCACCACACGGGTCACCGTCACGCGCGTGATCGGCACCCTGCGCGACGAGGGCTGGTTGCAGCTCGACAGCCAGCGGCGTCTGGTGGTCAGCTATCTGCCACGGCGTTGAGACAGTTCTGGGATCTGCCCGCTGCGGACGCCGATAATGCCGTCATGCATCCCCCCCTCCTGGTCGTCGAGGACGACGACACGATCCGCGAGACCATTCGCGACGTCCTCGTTCTGGAGGGGTTTTCGGTCACGGCCTGCGGCAACGGCCGGGAGGCCCTGCGCACCCTCCAGGAATGCCCCCCTGGGGAGGAATTCTCCCTGGTGGTGCTCGATCTGATGCTGCCGGGGCTGGGGGGCCTCGATCTCTGTCGCCAGCTGCGCTCCGCCGGCAACCAGACGCCCATCCTCGTGGTCAGCGCCCGCGACAGCGAGACCGACCGGGTGCTGGGGCTGGAGGTGGGGGCCGATGACTATCTCATCAAGCCCTTCGGCCTGCGGGAGCTGGTGGCCCGCTGCCGGGCCCTGCTGCGCCGCAGCCGCTCGGTGGAAGTGGTCGCCAAGGTGCTCCAGCACGCCAACCTCAGCCTGTATCCCGAGGAATGCCGCGTCACCCGCGACGGCCTCGAGGTCAACCTCTCGCCCAAGGAATACCGGCTCCTGGAGCTGTTCATGCAGCACCCCCGCCGCGTCTGGAGCCGCGACAAGCTGCTGGAACGGGTCTGGGGCTACGACTATTTCGGCGACAGCAAGACCGTCGACGTCCACATCCGCTGGCTGCGGGAGAAGCTGGAGGCCAACCCTTCGGCGCCCGAGCACCTGATCACCGTCCGGGGCTTCGGCTACCGCTTCGGCTGAATGGGGGTTCTGCTGGCGGGTCTGCTGGGGCTGGCCCTGGGCTGGCTGCTGGCGCGCCGCACCAGCCGGCCCGCCCGGGCCCGTTCCGGCCTGTGGCACCGCCAGCTGCTGCGCTGGATCGGGGAGGCCCCCGATGGCTGGCTGATCCTTGACAGCGGCGACCGCATCCAGCTGATCAACCAGCGGGCCGAACGGCTGCTGGAGGCCCCCGGAGCGGGACTGCGGCGCCAGGAACCCCTCGATCGGGTCTGCAGCTCGCCCGAGCTGCTGGAGGTGGTCCGCAACGCCCGGCGGCGGGAGCGTCCCCAGCGCCTCGACTGGGAGCTCGGCGAGCAGCAGCTGGCCGTGTTCGTCCTGCCCGGGGACGACGGCTGGGTGGCGCTGCTGCTCCAGAGTCGTCGTTCGCTCGAAGCCCAGCTGGAGCAGCAGGAGCGCTGGGTGAGCGATGTGGCCCACGAGCTCAAGACGCCCCTGACGGCCCTGCTGCTGGTGGGTGACAGCCTGGCCGCCCACGTCAACGACGCCAATGTGGTGCTGGTGGAACGGCTGCAGCGGGAGTTGCTGCGGCTGCAGCGGCTCGTGGGCGACCTGATGGAGCTCTCCCGGCTCGAGAACACCCTGCCCGAGGGGGTGCGCCTGCGCAGCCGTGTCGATCTGCCCCAGCTGGTGCAGCAGGTCTGGCTCGGTCTGCGGCCCCTGGCCGAGCGGCGTTCCATCCGCCTGGAGCTCATCGCCGCGGGGGACCTGGCGGTGCTGGGGGATGGCTCCCGGCTGCACCGGGCCGTGCTCAACCTGCTGGACAATGCCCTGCGCTACAGCCCGGAGGAGGGCACCGTGTGGGTGGAG
This sequence comes from Synechococcus sp. CCAP 1479/9, assembly GCF_019038535.1. Classification (NCBI taxonomy): domain Bacteria; kingdom Bacillati; phylum Cyanobacteriota; class Cyanophyceae; order Synechococcales; family Synechococcaceae; genus Synechococcus; species Synechococcus sp. CCAP 1479/9. The sequence continues at coordinate 8,135 of NZ_JAFKRK010000002.1, forward strand.
ATCGAAGCGACGGCGGGCTGGTGCCTGCTGTCGGTGCGCGACGAGGGCCCCGGGCTCAGCGAGGACGACCTCGAGCACATGTTCGAGCGCTTCTACCGGGGTGATCCTTCCCGGGTGCGCAGCGACCGGGGCGGCAGCGGGCTGGGTCTGGCGATCGTCCAGCAGATCGCCGTCACCCATGGCGGCCGCATCCAGGCGTCCAACCATCCCGGGGGCGGGGCGGTGATGGAGCTGCTGCTCCCCGCGGTGGCCTGAGATGGGGTGGCCTGATGTGGTGAAGACAGCTCCCGGAGCCGCGGGGCGGATGGCGGCGGTGGCCGACCCGGTGATCGCCCAGGTGGGGGCCCTGATGCGCCAGCGCCCGGACGCCCTCTCCCTGGCGCAGGGCATGGTCAGCTGGGGGCCACCGGAGGCGGTGCGCCAGGCCGTCGGCCGGTCGATGGCCGAGGCCGACCGGCGGCTCGACCGCTACGGGCCGGTGCAGGGGGAGGAGGCCCTGCTGGAGGCGGTCCGGCGGGAGCTCACCGAGGTGCGCGGGCTGGATCTGGAGGGCAGCGACCTGCTGGTGACCGCCGGCAGCAACATGGCCTTCCACGCCATCGCCCAGGTGCTCTGCGACCCGGGCGACGAGGTGCTGCTGCCGTTGCCCTTCTATTTCAACCACGCCATGGCGATCCGCCTGGCCGGCGGCGTGCCCGTGCCGGTGGCGGCGGGGCTGGTGCCCGACCCCGAGCGGCTGGCGGCGGCGATCACCCCCCGCACCCGCGCCATCGTGACGATCTCCCCCAGCAATCCCAGCGGCCTGGTGGCGCCGCCGGAGGTGCTGGCGGCCATCAACACCCTGTGCCACCGCCACGGGCTGCTGCATGTGAGCGACGAGGCCTATGCCGATTTCATCCATGGGACGGTGCCCCATGGAAGCCCCGGTCGGCGCCCGGGCAGCGGCGGGCACACGGTGTCCCTGTTCTCCCTCTCCAAGGCCTACGGCATGGCCGGCTGGCGGGTGGGCTACGCGGCGGTCCCCCGCCAGCTGATGGGGGCCCTGGCCAAGGTGCAGGACACGGTGCTGATCTGTCCGCCCCAGGTGAGCCAGCGGGCGGCGCTGGCGGCCCTGGAGGCCGGTCCGGCCTGGTGCCGGCCCCACATCGCGGCCCTGGGCGAGCGGCGCCGGCAGCTGTTCGACGCGGTGGCGGCGGCCCGTGCCGGCGGCCAGGCGCTGGAGCTGCTGGGCCCCCCTGATGGCGCCTTCTATGGCCTGCTGCGGTTCCCCTGCGCTCTGGGGGGCGAGCCGCTGATGCGCCATCTGGTGCTGGGGCACGGCGTGGCCGCCCTGCCGGGTGACAGCTTCGGTCTGCCCCAGGCCGGTGGGCACGCCCTGCTGCGGCTCAGCTACGGCATGCTCGAACCCGGTGCCCTGGCCGAAGCCCTGGGGCGCCTGTTCGAAGCGCTGGCGGTGCTGCAGGCCAGCGGCGACTGAGCCCTGCCCCCGCTCAGGGCCTGGCGCTGGAGGTACGGCTGGCGTCGGCGGCACGGCTGTCGCCGGCAGCCGCCAGCATCCAGAACGTGCTCCCGTCGGGCCACAGCAGCAGCAGCTTGCCGCCCGCCAGCACGGCGAGGGGATCGCTGAACGGCAGGCCGGCGCTGCGGACCCTGGCCAGCGGCAGCCTCCGCAGTTCCATCCCGTCCGGAGCGGGGACCATCCCGGAGGGGACCTCCCGGGTGGGCGTCGCCTGCTCCCAGAGGGCCGCAACGGCGGCGGCCTCGGCCGCCTCGAGCGGCCGGGCCTGCAGGGCCAGGGCGAGCATCCGGGTTGCCAGCTCCGGGCCCGGCCCGGAGCTGGCGCGCTCCTGGGGGGCTCCCGGTGACGCCGGGGTGGCCACCGCCGCCCGCTCCCGGTTCCGGGCTGTGCCGCCATCGCCGCGCCGGGGGCCGGTGACCCCGCGGCGTGCTTGCGCCGGCAGATCCATCGGAGGGGGCGGCGGCAGGGCGCTCAGCGGCGGCAGGGGCAGGGCTGTCAGGGAAGGCTCCCGTGCCTGCTGGCGGCTGAACCGGAGCAGTTCGGGGGTGTCATCCGGTGGCGTGGCGGCCACGGCGGGGGCTGTCCTGGCGGGCGGACGCAGGGCCGCCAGGGCCACCAGCCCGTTCAGGGCCAGAGCCCCGAGCAGGGGCAGCCGCAGATGGCGCCAACGGGGGAGGGGGAGGGCCTGCAGGCGGAAGACCCACGGGCGGGGGAGGCTGGCTTTCATGGCAGCTGGAGCTCCAGGGGCAGGTCGGAACGGCCCAGGCGCTCCATCAGCTGCTGCACCGCTCCCCAGGGGACGTCCGGATCGGGGATCAGACGCAGGGTTGGCTGGCCAGGGCCGTCCTTGAGACCCTTCAGCACCGCGGCCAGCTGCCCGGGCAGGACCGACTGGTTCCAGAGCCGCAGCCGGCCGTCGGCGCCCAGGTGCAGGCTGACGATCCCCTGGTTCGCCGGACGCTGGGCCAGCCGCTGGGGAACCAGGACCAGGGCCAGGGTCAGCAGCGCCAGTGCGGTGGCCACCGCCCCGAGCGCCGCAGCGTCCAGGGCGGCCCCCCAGGCAGTTGTCTGGCCGGTGTCGGGGTTCATGGTCCCGCCTCCGGCAGGGCCAGCCCCACCGGCCGGGGGCTGATCGAACGCAGGTGGGCCAGGGAGCGGGCCACCTCGCCCAGGGGCAGGCGGGCCGCCGGCAGGAAGTGGATCTCGCTGCCGGCCGGCTGGGAGGCCAGCAGGCCCGGCAGTCGGCCGCGGGAGACGGGTTCCCCGTTCACGAACCAGCGATCGCCGGGCGCCCGCACGATCCAGAGGGCCCCCGTCAGGGAGGCGCCCCCCGGGGGCCGCAGCCGCGGCTGTCGCTGCCGGGCCAGGTCGGCCAGGGCCGCCACCGACCCGCACAGCAGCAGGGTCAACCCCACCAGGGCGGCAAGGGCGTGGTTCATGCCAACGGTGCCCAGGGACGGCCGAGGCGCTGCAGCCGCAGGCATTGGCTGCGGCGCAGCCACTGGTTGGCGAACAGGCCGGTCGTGGCGATCAGGCTCAGGATCAGGCCCAGGGCCGTGCTGAGCAGCACCTGGCCGAAGCCGGCCAGGTTGGCCCCTGCCGGCAGCAGCAGCTGGGGGCCGAGGCTGGCGAGCACCTGCATCAGGCCGAGCACGGTGCCCACCAGCCCCAGCAGCGGCGCCAGAACGACGGCCGCCTGCAGCAGCGGTTCGCCGAAACGCATCTCCAGCTCCCAGTCCTCCAGCAGGCGCCCGGCGGCCGTTCCGCCCTGGTCAGCCAGCACCCGCTCCCACTGCTGGCGCCTCGAGGAGCGGCTGCGCCACCAGTTCCACCAGTAGCGACCCCGGTCGATCACCACGGTCACCACGGCGATGGAGAGCAGCAGCAGCAACAGGGCGATGGGTCCATGGATCCCGGGGACCGGTGTCTTCACCCCTGGTGACGCTGCGTCCGACGGGGGCGATCGTATGGGCCGACGTCGCCCGGACGACGTGCCCCAGCTGCTTGACAGTCCCCTGGGATCGCGCGCTGACTAAGGTGCCCATGGACCGGAACCAGAGGGAGCACCATGAGCCCCATCCATGCCGATAACAGTCTCAGCATCGGGCAGACCCCGCTGGTGGAGCTGCATCGCGTCACGGAGGGATGCGGCGCCCGGGTGCTCGCCAAGATCGAGGGCCGCAATCCGGCCTATTCGGTGAAGTGCCGCATCGGCGCGGCAATGATCTGGCAGGCCGAGAAGGATGGACTGCTGGGGCCCGGCAAGGAACTGATCGAGCCCACCAGCGGCAACACCGGCATCGCCCTGGCGTTCGTGGCCGCCTCACGGGGCATCCCCCTCACCCTGACCATGCCGGAGACGATGAGCCTGGAGCGGCGCAAGCTGCTCACGGCCTATGGCGCCCACCTGGTGCTCACCGAGGGGAGGCTGGGCATGGGGGGTGCCATCGCCGCCGCCCGGGAGCTGGCGGAGTCCGAACCGGACCGCTGGGTGATGCTGCAGCAGTTCGTGAACCCGGCCAACCCCCGCATCCACCACGACACCACCGGCCCCGAGATATGGACCGACACCGGCGGGGTGGTTGATGCCCTGGTCTGCGGCGTCGGCACCGGCGGCACCATCACCGGCGTCAGCCGCTACATCAAGACCACCCTCGGCCAGCCGCTGGTGTCGGTGGCGGTGGAGCCGTTCAACAGCCCCGTCATCCGCCAGACCATCGCCGGCGAGGATCTCCGGCCCGGTCCCCACAAGATCCAGGGCATCGGCGCCGGCTTCGTCCCCGCCAACCTCGACCTCAGCCTGGTCGACCGGGTCGAGGCCGTCAGCGACGAGGAGGCGGTGAGCATGGCCCGCCGCCTGATGCGGGAGGAGGGGATCCTGGCGGGCATCTCCTGCGGCGCCGCCACGGTGGCGGCCCTGCGGCTCGCCAGGGAGAAGGCCTTCGAGGGCCGCACCATCGTGGTGGTGCTGCCCGACTCCGGCGAGCGCTACCTCAGTTCGGTGCTGTTCGAAGGCGTGTTCAACGAACGGGGCCTGGCGGCCGTCTGACCCCACCGACCGCACGAGCGCCGCGAGGCCACCGCCGATGAGTTACCTGCGTCAGATCATGCAGCGGCTCCATGACCGCTCCACCGCTCCGGCTCCGGTCGACCGCTCCGGCGATCCTGCCGTGCTGGAGGAGCATCTGACCCTCTATGCCGCCCGGCTCCAGGGCTGCAGCGACGCCATGCTCCACTACGAGGCCGCCTGGCTGGAGCAGCACATCGACACCCTCGAACTCTGCGCCCGGCAACCGACGATGCTCACCAGCGCCGGGGGGCCGGAGCGGGTCGAGCGGCTGCTGCAGGAGAGCCTGCGGTTCCGCCAGCTGCTCGAGAGCGCCCGGGTGGCCAGGGGGCTCACGGGGGAAGGGGTGCGGGCCGCGGTGGTGGCCAGTGAGCATGCCTGGGAGCTGTCCGACCCGGGACTCCGCCGGGCCTGGGGCTTCCTCGGCGACCCCCAGGGTGGCGCCGGGTCCTGAAGGCCCCGTGTGCCCGCCCGCGCACGATGTTCGCTGCGATACACACACGCGCGTCCGGTTCCCCAAGGATTTGCTGGTCGTCCCCCTGCGTCACCATGGCGAGCTTCACGATCAGCCTGGAAGGAGGGAAATCCTTCAGCTGTCCCGACGACACCTACATCCTCGACGCGGCCGAGGAGCAGGGTATTGATCTGCCCTACTCCTGCCGTGCCGGAGCCTGCAGCACCTGCGCCGGCAAGATCCTCTCCGGCAGTGTCGACCAGTCCGACCAGAGCTTCCTCGACGATGACCAGATCGGCGAAGGCTTCGCCCTGCTCTGTGTCAGCTACCCCCTCTCCGACTGCACCATCAAGCCGGGCGTCGAAGACGATCTCTGAGCGGCTTGTGTCCGATCAGCCGGGCATGGTGACGAACTCCTCGGCCACCGAGGGGTGCAGGGCCATGGTGCGGTCGAAGTCGGCCTTGGTGGCCCCCATGCCGATGGCGATCGCCGCCATCTGAATGATCTCGGCGCTGTGCTCGCCCACCATGTGGCAGCCCACCACCCGGTCGGTGGCGGTCTCCACGATCAGCTTGAGCAGCACCCGGGGACCCCGGGCCGGCAGGGCCTGGGCCATGGGGCGGAAGCGGGCCCGGTGCACCCGGATGCCGTCGGGGCCGAAGCGTTCGATCGCCGCTTCCTCGCTCAGGCCCACCCCGGCCAGTTCCGGCTGGCTGAACACGGCACTGGCCACCAGGTCGTGGTTCACCTGGCGGGGCTTGTTGCCGTAGACGGTGTCGGAGAAGGCCCGGCCTTCGTCCACGGCCACCGGGGTGAGGTTGATGCGGTCGGTCACGTCGCCCACCGCATGGATGTGGGGCACGTTGGTGGTCTGGTCGGCATCCACCGGGATGCGGTGCCCTTCCACCGCCACCCCGGCGCACTCCAGCTGCAGCCCCTCGAGGAAGGGCCGCCGGCCCGTGGCCAGCAGCACGCCGCCGCAGGGCAGCACCTCACCGCTCTGGGTGGTGAGCTCCAGGGCGCCGGGGACGCCGGTGATGGCGGCGGGGCTGTGGGCGAAGCGGATCTCGATGCCTTCAGCCTCCATGGCCTCCTGCACGGCCGTGGAGGCCTCCCGGTCGAAGCCCCGCAGCAGGTGGTCGCCCCGCACCAGCAGGGTCACCGCCACACCCAGGCCATGCAGGATGCAGGCGAATTCGCAGGCAATGAAGCCCGCCCCCACCACCACCACCCGGTCCGGGAAGCGCTCCTGCAGGAACATGTCGTCGCTCACCCAGCCCAGTTCGGCCCCGGGGAAGCTGGGACGGTGAGGCCGGCCGCCGGCGGCGATCAGGATCCGCTCCCCCTTGAGCCGGCGGGTGGTCTCGGCGCCCTGGACCACATCGATGTGGTGGGGATCGGCGAAGCGGCCCCAGCCCCGCACCAGCTCCACGCCGGCCTTCTCCAGCAGGCCGATATGGAGCTCATTGAGCCGGTCCACCTCGCGGCGCACATTGGCGAGCAGCACCGAGGCGTCGGGCCGGAAGCCATCCAGCTGCCAGCCGTAGCTGGAGGCATCGGCCAGCAGGTGCCGGTAGGCCGAGCCGTAGACCAGCAGTTTCTTGGGCACGCAGCCGCGGATCACGCAGGTGCCCCCCACCCGGTCGCCCTCCACGATCGCCACCGAGGCCCCGTAGGAGGCCGCCCGTTTGGCGGCCGCCAGACCACCGGAGCCCGCCCCGAGGACGATCAGATCGAAGCAGTCGGTCATGGCAGCAGGGCGTCGTGGAGCACGGTGCCTTCCAGCATGGCGTCCCGGAGATCGGTGTCCCGCAGGTCGCAGCCGCTCAGATCGGCATCACGCAGGTCGGCGCCTCCCATGTTGGTGCCGTAGAGGCAGGCACCGCGCAGATCACTCCCCTGCAGCAGGGCCCCCTGCATCAGGGCGAAGCTGAGGTCGGCCCCCTGGAAATCGGCCCCGCCCAGGTCGGTGGGCTGGTCGAGGCTGCCGCGGAAGTCGGCCTCCACCAGCCGGGTGGACCGCCAGCGGCTGTGGGCCCCGAGCACCCCCCGCAGACAGCAGCGGTGCATCAGGGCGCCGCCGAAATCGGCCCCCTGCAGCCGGGCCGCCGACAGGTCGGCGTCGTGCCAGAAGGAGCCGCTGGCCTTGAGATCGGAGAGGTCGGCCCCCCAGAGCAGGGCCTGCTGGAAGCAGGCGGCCTCCACGTTCGCTCCCGCCAGCCGGGCGTGGCCGAACCGGCCTTCCTTGAAGCAGCCGCCGTGCAGGTCGCAGTCGCCCAGATCCAGGGCCACGCCATCGAGATCCCCCAGCCGCAGTCCGGCGAAGTGGCGGCGGCCTGCGGCCAGGGCGTCTTTGAGGGCCTCCAGGTCGGCGGGGAGGTCGCCCGGCAGGTCGGCGGGACGGTCAGAGGATGGCCGCAAGGGCATCGAGTTGCTGGCGGCGGGAAGCGAGCATCAGCTTCCGGGCCTGGGCCAGGAGCTGGAAGACGCCCTTGTCGATCACTTCATAGAACACCAGGCTGCCTTCGGGACGGCGACGCACCACACCGGCGATCGTCAGCAGCTTGAGATGCTTGGACACGAGGGCCTGGCTGAGGCCGGTCTTCTCGACGACGGCCGTGACGTTCAGGGGGCCCGGCCGCAGGGTCTCAAGCACGGTGAGCCGGTTGGGCTCGGAGAACACCTTGAAGTAGTCGGCCAGAGATTCCATCGACCGCAGCGAAGCCCGGGATGGTGGGGAGGCTACCACGCTTGCGTCTCAGACTGTTGATACAGAATCGTGAAACCACAGGTCTGCTGCAACCGGATCACGTAGTATCACGATGTCGTTATGATGCGCAGCCGCGTCGCCCCCTGATGACCGCCACCCTCTCCACCCCTCCTGCGGCGCCCCACCTGCGGGAAGACCTGCTGACCCCGCGGTTCTATACGACCCAGATCGCCAAGGCGGCCCGCACGGATCTGGAGCCGCAACGGCCGGCCTTCGACGCGATGCTCGCCGAGATGGAGGCGGACTACAACCGCGACCACTTCGATCGCAAGGCACCGCTGGACCGGCTCCGGGACCTGAGCCCCGAGGAGAAGGAGGCGTATGAGAGCTATCTGGTGCGCTCCTGCGTGTCGGAGTTCTCCGGCTTCCTGCTGTTCAAGGAGCTCTCCCGGCGGCTGTTCCAGGAGCAGCGTCCCGAGATGGGGCGGCTGTTCCAGCTGATGGCCCGCGATGAGGCCCGCCATGCCGGTTTCCTCAACCGGGCCCTGGTGGCCGAGGGCATCGAGATCGACCTGCCCAGCCTCAGCACCAAGCGACCGATCACCTGGTTCCCCCTGAGCTGGGTGCTTTACAGCGTCTTCCTATCGGAGAAGATCGGCTACTGGCGGTACATCCTCATCGACCGCCATCTCAAGGCCCACCCCGACAGCAACTTCGCGCCGCTGTTCGATTTCTTCGAGCCCTGGTGCCAGGACGAGAATCGCCATGGTGACATCTTCAACATGCTGATCCGCTGCTGGCCGGCCCTGCGCCAGGGGCTGCGCGGCAAGCTGCTCAGTCGCTTCTTCCTGTGGTCGGTGTTTCTCACCCACAGCCTCACGGTCTGTGAGCGCGGCGAGTTCTACCGGATCCTGGGAATGGACCCGGAGGCTTTCGACGCCGAGGTGATGCGTCAGACCAACCGCACGGCCCGCCGGGCCTTCCCCTGGGTGTTCGATCTGGAATCCGGCGGCTTCATCGCCCTGCGGGATCGCCTTGTCGCCTGCTTCCAGGAGATGGGGGCCGCCCGCCGCCAGGGGGCCGGCCCCTGGCACCAGATCGGCCTGAGGCTGCGCTTCGGCGGGCTGCTGTGGCGGCAGTTCTGGCAGCCGATGGTGCGGGCGGAGGCGGGCTGAGCCCGGGCTGCCCGCGGCTTTCCCTGCGGCCTCCACCAGCGGATCGTTCAGCTTCTGTTCCCTTGCCCCTTCTCCCATGCCCCAGCCCCATCTGAGCGCCGCCTACTGCGACGCCTACAGCCGCATCAACGCCCTGGTGATCGTGGGTGAGGGCCTGGCGGACAGCCACTTCCGCCTGCTGGCAGGCCTCCTTCCGGAGGACCGGGACGACCTGATGCGGCTCGCCGCCATGGAGGGGCACCATGCCCGCGACTTCTCAGGCTGCGGCAGGCAGCTGGGGATCCGCCCGGATCTGCCGCTGGCGCGTCGCCTGTTCGCACCGCTGCACCGGCTGTTCCGTGAGGCGGTGAGCAGCGGCGACCGCGTCAGCGCCCTGGTGATCCAGTGCCTGATCGTGGAAAGCTTCGCCGTGGCCGCCTACCGCTGCTACCAGCCGGTGGCCGACCCCTTCGCCGCGCCGATCATCGAGTCGGTGCTCACCGACGAGGCCGAACACCTCGCGTACGGCAGCCGCTGGCTGGCGGCCTGGTTCCCGGAGGTGGCCGCACCGATCGCGGCCTGCTGTGAGCGCGCCGTCCCGATCGTGATGGCGATGCTCCAGAGCGTCCGCGACGACCTGACGGCGATCGGCATCGACCCGGCCGAGCTGGTGGGCGAGTTCGTGGGCTGCTTCCAGGCAGCGATCGAGACGGTGGGCTTCGAGCCGCGCCAGGCCCGGGGGCTGGTGGCGCGACTGGCGGGCCGGGCGGTGGAGGTGGGGGTGTAATCGCCACCACGACGGGATTGGGAGGTCCATGGCTAGGTCTGGCTTTTCGTCGCCCCGTCATGACCTCCACAGGTTTCGCCGCCACGCCGGCGGCGGCCCTTCCCGCCTTTGAAGACAACAGCCTCTCGATTGGCCAGACGCCGCTGGTTCGACTCAATCGCGTCGTCGGTGAGGCCAAGGGAATCGTCTACGCCAAGATCGAAGGACGCAATCCCGCCTATTCGGTGAAGTGCCGGATCGGAGCGGCGATGGTGTGGCAGGCGGAAAAGGACGGTCTGCTCGGTCCCGGAAAGGAGATCGTCGAACCCACCAGCGGCAACACGGGCATCGCCCTCGCTTTCGTGGCAGCGGCGCGGGGGATTCCGCTCACCCTCACCATGCCGGAAACCATGAGCCTGGAGCGGCGCAAGCTCCTCATCGCCTACGGAGCGAAGCTGGTCCTGACCGAGGGTGCCCGGGGCATGGCCGGTGCGATCGCCAGGGCCCAGGACATCGCCGCATCCGATCCCCATCGCTATGTGCTGCTGCAGCAGTTCGCCAATGCAGCCAACCCACGTATTCACCACGACACCACGGGACCGGAGATCTGGGCCTCAACCGGCGGTCGCGTGGCGGCACTGGTGGCAGGCGTCGGCACCGGAGGCACGATCACCGGCGTCAGCCAGTACATCAAGCGAACGCTCGGCGAGCCCCTGGTGTCGGTGGCCGTGGAGCCGGTGGAGAGTCCGGTGATCAGCCAGACCCTGGCGGGACAACCGCTTCAGCCTGGACCCCACAAGATCCAGGGGATCGGGGCCGGATTCGTTCCTGCCAATCTGCATCTCGATCTGGTCGACAGGGTCGAACAGGTCAGCAGTGCGGAAGCGGTGGCCTTTGCACGGCGTCTCACCCGCGAAGAGGGGATCCTTTCCGGCATCTCCAGCGGTGCGGCCGCGGCAGCGGCGGTGCGGCTGGCCCATGAGGAGGCCTTTGCCGGTCGGACGATCGTGGTGGTGCTGCCGGATTCCGGCGAGCGCTATCTGAGTTCAGCCCTGTTCGAAGGGCTCTTCAATGAGCATGGTCTGGCGCTTTGATTGAAGTCGCACGTACCCCTCGATGTGGGTGAAACTACGTTGCCAGGCATACCAATCGAGGGATGATCATGTGATCACGGAGCGACCACATGTCTCTTCTGCATGGCTCGGATTTCCTTCAGAGAGCGGCGGCGGCGCGCTCGCAGATCCGGGAGTCTGATGCCAACGGCGTGAAGCACCTGATCGCTGATGGAGCCACAGTGATCGATGTCCGTGAACCAGAGGAGTATGGGGCTGGGCATATTCCAGGCTCCATCAATGTGAGGGCTTCAATTCTCTCCCAGGAGATCCCTGGGATCCTCAAGGATCCATCCCATTCCGTGGTGGTGGTCTGCGCTGGTGGCAACAGAAGCGCCCTCGCAGCCCTGGAACTTCAAGACCTCGCATACACAGCCGTGGCTTCGTTGCGGTCGGGACTGCGCGACTGGCCGGATCCGCTGGTGCGTGCTGTCGCTGCTGGGCGCTGACGTGATCACCTCTGTGCGACAGCGTCGCTCCGAATCTCTCCTCGATGAGCCTGAAGGTATGGGGGACCATGGCTTGAACCTTGCCGGAATTGTCGATTCTCTCCGGGAACTTCGGGTCCAGTCTCCACTCCTCTGGCAACATCCGAATACCCTGGTTCCCCTGCCTTCAACCCATGCGCTGAAACGGGTGCTGGTGGGCCTGAGAGCCTCCCTCTATCCCCATCGCCTAGGGCTCCCAGAGCCCGACCTGATGGGCGTTCCAAGCTCTTCGACGGCCACCGACTTCTTCGTTGGCCATACGCTCGACACCTGCCTGCGGGAGCTCCGTCACCAGGTCCGCATTGAGATCGAGTCCCGTCGATCCTTGCCCCATGACGGCAGGCAGGATCCGACGCTTGATCAGCAGGCTACGGAGATTGTTTTCGCTTTCGCCCATCAGCTTCCGCGCATCCGTTCCCAGCTCGACTCCGACCTGCATGCGGCGTTTCGAGGCGACCCTGCCGCCAGCAGTATCGAGGAGGTGCTTGTCTGCTACCCAGGCATGAAGGCCATCACCGACCATCGCTTTGCCCATGCCCTTCACAGCCTCGGCGCGCCAGTGGTGGCGCGCATCATTGCTGAGCTTTCCCATTCCGCCACGGGTGTGGATATTCATCCCGGCGCAGTCATCGGCGACAGCTTCTTCATCGATCATGGCTCAGGTGTTGTGATCGGCGGCACGTCCATCATTGGCAAGAATGTGCGCCTCTATCAGGCCGTCACCCTGGGAGCCAAGCACTTCCCCGTCGATGAGCATGGGCATCTCGTCAAGGGCGAGTCCCGCCATCCGATTGTTGAAGACGATGTCGTTATCTATTCCGGGGCAACGATCCTGGGCCGGGTGACCATCGGCAAGGGATCCACGATTGGTGGGAATGTCTGGTTGACAAGCAGCGTCCCGCCAGGCACCACCATCACCCAGGCCAAAGCTCTTTCTGAGACCTTTGGAGAGGGGGGAGGTATTTAAGTGATCCCATGAGTGGCTTTCCTGATCGGAGGTGATGTCTTGCTCTCCAGTCTCTGAGGGCCAGTGCACCACTGACTATCTCCTCAAGAGCATTTTGTTTGCTCTGTGGTTTGTCGATTCCAATCCTGCCCATTTTTGATTGAACATCCATGGCAACCAGTAAATCCTCCCATCTGGCTTTAGGCGATGCAGCGGCACGTCAGTTGGCGAATGCCACCAAGACCGTTCCGCAGCTGCTCGGCATTTCGCCGCGTTGGTTGGTGCCGATGCTGTCCTGGGTTGGGGTTGAGGCCGGCATCTATCGCGTCAACAAGGTCAAGGACGAGTCGCGGGTTCTGACGGCATGCTCACAGCGAGATGAGATCGATCTCCCCGAAACCTTCGTCGATTATGAAGAGGAGCCTCGCGAGTACTTTCTCAGTGCTGTCACAACGACGGTGGATATCCATACTCGGATTTCCGACCTCTACAGCAACCCCCATGATCAGATCCAGCAGCAGCTGAGGCTGGCGATTGAAACGATCAAGGAGCGCCAGGAAAGTGAACTGATCAACAATAAGGAGTATGGGCTTCTCAACAATGTTATTCCTTCTCAGCGTCTTCAGCCCATCAGTGGTGTCCCCACGCCTGATGATCTCGATCAACTGATCACCAAGGTATGGAAGCAGCCGGCCTTCTTCCTGGCGCACCCCCTCACCATTGCCGCCTTCGGCCGGGAATGCACCCGTCGCGGTGTTCCTCCGGCGACGGTCACCCTCTACGGCTCACCCTTTATCACCTGGAGGGGCTTGCCAATCATTCCCAGCGACAAGCTGAAGATCGAGGCGGGTCGCAGCAGCATTCTGCTGTTGCGCACCGGTGAAGCGCGACAGGGGGTGGTGGGCCTCTACCAGCCAGGCCTTCCCGGCGAACAGGGCATGGGGCTGTCGGTGAAGTTCATGGGTATCGGACGCAAGGCGATCGCCTCCTATCTGATCTCGCTCTACTGCTCGTTGGCCGTTCTCACCGAAGACGCCATCGCCGTGCTCGAAAACGTTGAAGTGGACAAATTCCATAACTACCAGCATGACTACCGCTGATCACCGCGGGGGCAGTGACGGGGCGGCCATTCCCCACGGTTTCCCGAGTGAACTGGAGTTGGACCGTCTGGCCAGCCTGATCCAGGCGCAGCTCTCTGGCCATCCTTCCCAGACCGTTGCATCCGTTGTCCAGCTCCCCGCCGCTTCGGATGGTCTTTCCTCAGACCCATCACGGAGCCAGGCAGGTTCGGGAGGATCAGAGCTCCATGTGGATCGTCAACTGCGCGATGACGTCTCCGCAACCCATCTCGCTCCCCAGGCGTCTGAATCGGTGGATCCCCAGGCATTGACGCCCCTCGCCATTGAGATTCCCCATGCCTTCCCTTCCTTGCAGGGGGTGATCAGCCAGTTCCCCGTGGCCTTGGACCTGCCCTACTTCATCGCCGAGCGCGCCCCATCCCCCACTCGCCTCCCCACCTCGGAGGTGCCCCAACCCGAGGCCATGGCCGGGGCACCAGCGGGGCTCTCGCCGCTGGACCTGACCCAGCAGGCTTCCCCCACGGCGCAACCCCTTGATCCGGCATATCTACGGCGCGACTTTCCGATCCTGCAGGAGCGCATCCACGGGCGGCAACTGGTGTGGCTTGACAACGGCGCTACCACCCAGAAGCCACTGGCGGTGATCAAGCGGCTGGAGCGTTTTTACCGCAGCGAAAACTCCAACATCCACCGGGCGGCCCATGAACTGGCGGCGCGCGCCACCGAGGCCTATGAGCAGGCCCGCGCCACCAGTGCCCGCTTTCTGCACGCGGCCAGCAGCGAGGAGATCGTGTTCCTCAGGGGCACCACCGAGGCGATCAATCTGGTAGCGCAGTCCTGGGGTCGGCACACCATCGAGCCGGGCGATGAGATCGTGCTCACCCATCTCGAGCATCACGCCAACATCGTGCCCTGGCAGCAGTTGGCCCATGAGAAGGGAGCCCGGCTGCGGATCGCCCCAGTGGATGACACCGGCCAGGTGATCCTGGAGGCGTACGAGCATCTGTTCAACTCCCGCACGAAGCTGGTCGCCTTCACCCAGGTTTCCAATGCCCTGGGCACGATCCCTCCCGTTGAGGAGATGATCGCGATCGCCCATCGGCATGGTGCCCTGGTCCTGCTGGACGGAGCCCAGGGCATTGCCCACACGCCGGTGGATGTGCAGGCCCTGGACGTGGATTTCTATGTGTTCTCGGGTCACAAGATCTACGGACCCACCGGCATCGGCGTTCTCTACGCCAAGCGGGATCTGCTGCGTTCCATGCCCCCCTGGCAGGGGGGCGGCAACATGATCCGCGACGTCACCTTTGAGCGCACCCTTTACCAGGATCCGCCCCAGCGCTTCGAGGCCGGTACCGGCAACATCGCGGACGCCGTGGGTCTGGCCACGGCCCTGGAGTACGTGGAGAGGATCGGCATGCACGCGATCGAGAGGGCGGAGCAGGATCTGCTGGCCTATGCCACGCCTCTGCTGCTCGCCATTCCGGGCCTGCGGTTGTTCGGTCGTGCGGATCACAAGGCTGGCGTGCTCTCGTTCCTGCTCGATGGGCAGGCTCCCGAGGCGGTGGGGTCGGCTCTCAATCAGGAGGGAATCGCCGTCCGCGCTGGCCACCACTGTGCCCAGCCGATCCTGCGTCGCTTTGGCGTGGAGAGCACCGTGCGGGCGACGTTGGGTCTTTACAACACCCACAGTGACGTGGATGCCCTGGTGGCCGCGCTGCGGCGCCTGGCTGCCTGAGCTGCCGTCTCTCCCAGATCGGCCTGCCAGGAGAATCGGGCTGGTCGGTGTACGAGCTGATTCAAGAATGAGTGGCCAGAACTACATCGGAACCCCATCTTGTTCTTCCTTCTCAGGATCAGGCTCTGAAGCGCATATCCGCCCATGTGGTTGAAACTACAATGGCCATGAATGCGATGACCTTTTGTGAAGTCAATGGAAGAATAACAGGCCCTTGGCGACGAGAATGTCTGTGCGCGATGAACCCTTCTTGCCGGATCTTTCGGCCGGAGAGGTACGCGTTCTTCAAACAACCTCATCCCCGCATCGGGAGAAGTAGTCACTGTCATGACCTACGACGCTTTCACCAAACTCATCGCCCAGGCAGATGTCCGCGGCGAGTTCCTCAATTCCGGCCAGCTGGACGCTCTTTCCGGCGTCGTCGCCGACAGTTTCAAGCGTCTGGATGCCGTGAACCGGATCACCTCCAGCGCCTCCACGCTCGTCACCAACGCGGCCCGCGAGCTGTTCGCCCAGCAGCCTGCCCTAATCGCCCCCGGTGGCAACGCCTACACCCACCGTCGCGTCGCCGCCTGCCTGCGCGACCTCGACATCATTCTCCGCTATGTCACTTATGCGGTCTATCTCGGTGACGCGTCGGTGCTTGAGGACCGCTGCCTCAACGGTCTGCGCGAGACCTATCTGGCCCTGGGAGTGCCCGGAGCGTCGGTGGCCGAAGGCGTCCGCCTGATCAAGGGCGCAGCGATCGATCTGGTGCTCGACCGCAACGGCATCACCCAGGGGGACTGCTCCGCGCTGGCCTCTGAGATCGGCACCTACTTCGACCGCGCCGCCGCTGCCGTCAGCTGACGGCCTCCCACCCATTCACCTCTGCCATTCATCCCGTCATGTCCAAGACTCCCCTCACCGAAGCCGTTGCTGCCGCCGATTCCCAGGGCCGGTACCTCAGCAACACGGAGCTGAATGCCGCCTTCGGTCGCTACGAGCGCGCCAAGAATGCCCTCGAGGCCGCCAAGGCGCTCACCGCCAAGGCTGATGAACTCGTCAACGGTGCCGCCCAGGCCGTCTACAACAAGTTCCCCTACACCACCCAGCTCCAGGGCAACAACTACGCCTTCGACGCCCGAGGCAAGGCCAAGTGCTCCCGTGACATCGGCTACTACCTGCGTCACATCACTTACTCCCTCGTCGCCGGCGGCACGGGCCCCCTCGACGAGTACCTGATCGCCGGTCTCGATGAAATCAACCGCGCCTTCGAACTCTCCCCCTCCTGGTACGTGGAAGCCCTGAACCACATCAAGGCCAACCACGGCATCAGCGGAGACCCCGGCGTCATCGCCAACAACTACATCGACTACGCGATCAACGCACTCATCTGAGACCCTGCGTCCCGCCGTGCCACCGGGGCCCTCCAAGGGCCCCTTTTTTCGGGGGCTTCTGGCCCATGGCGCCACCATCCATCCCCTCAGAACCCCGCCTCATCGAGCATGCCCCGCAGCACCTCGGCGCTGTGGCGCAGCTGCCCCGTCTCCTTCTCACTCAGGGCCATCTGCACCAGGGCGGCGGCGCCGCTGTCGTTGACGATCGTGGGCAGGCTGAGGCAGACATCGGGCAGGCCGTAGTGGCCGTGGCTGCGGCTGCTCACCGTGAGCATCTGGTCCTTGCTGCGCAGCACCGCCTCGACGATCTCGGCGGTGGCCAGCCCGATCGCCCAGGAGGTGCTGCCCTTGAGCCGGATGATCTCGTAGGCCGCCTGGCGTACCTCGCTGTGGAAGAGCTCCTGGAGCTCAGGGTCCTCCAGGGTGCGGCTGCCCTCCCAGCCCCCATCCACCAGCCCCGAGCCAGCCACCACCACCCGGCTCCAGACCGGCACCTCCGAATCACCGTGTTCGCCGATCACCCAGGCCTGGACGTCGTGGGGATCGATCCCCAGCCGGCGACTGATGGCCATGCGGAAACGGGCGGAATCGAGCACGGTGCCCGAGCCGATCACCCGGTGGGCGGGGAAACCGCTCAGCTGACCGGCGATATGGGTCAGCACATCCACCGGGTTGCTCACCACCAGCAGCACCGCCCGGGGGCAGTGGAGGGCGATCGGCGGCACGAGCCTGCGGAACAGAGCCGCATTGCGCTCGATCAGCTCCCGCCGTGACTGGCCCGGCTGCTGGGCCACGCCGGCGGTGATCACCACCAGATCGGCATCCCGTCCCTCGTCCTCCACGCTCCCGGCCCGCAGATCGGTGCGGGGCAGGAACGGCAGGCCATGGCAGAGGTCCATCACCTCCCCCTCCAGCCGATCATGGGCCACATCCACCAGCACCAGCTCCTCCTGGCAGCCCCGGTGCAGGATCGCCACGGCGCAGGCCATGCCCACGGCGCCGCAGCCCACGATCACCACCTTGCGGCCGGGGAGGGTGCGCCCCCGCGCCTGGGCGCCGGTGGGCAGCAGCAGGTTGCAGAAAGGGGCGGCGGAGGTGCCGCCGACGGCCGGGGTGAGATCAGGCACCGGCGGCAGGGGCCTGGGGGTGGCTCGAACGGGTCGTAGCGGTTGGGTTCGTTGCGGTCGGGTTCACTGCGCCTCCGCCCTGGGAATCGGGCCGTCAGCCCAACGGAAACACCCCCGAGCGTCGCTGTCATGGCTCCGGGACCACAGCCGGGGGTGTTCCCCGCGTCCGGCCACCGATGGCCCCTGGTGCCGGACTTCCCCCTCTAGCCCCTGTCGGCGCGAGCGCTGCTGGTGGCGGCGGATGGCGCCCGGGGCGGCAGCGCGCCCGCCCGCTCCTGCAGCCAGCCCGTCGGCAGAGCGAGGCTGCCGGCGCAGCCGCCGAAGCGCAGTTGCAGCCAGGTGATCACCGCCGCGTCGCCGGCCACGACCGCTTCGATGGGCCCCTGTGCACTCCCCGGGTCCTGGTGTTTCGCAGGGGGATGGCGGAAGGCCTGAGCCAGGTGCAGCTCCTCCACCAGATCCTGTCCCAGATACCAGAGCTCCACGTCCGCGCCCTTGCGCTGGCGGCGTTCCTCGATCAGTTCCCGCAGCTGGCCGTCCCCGCTGAGCTGCCCCAGCGGGGCCACCAGAAAGGAGAGGGAGCGCATGGGCGCGGTGGGTGGGGCCAGGGTGGTGGCGGACATGGCGGGGCGGGGTGCGGAGGGGACGGAGGTGGAGAGCGGATGCGGTGGATGCAACGAAATTGTCTCCACAGAAGCATGGAACAACAGTACCGTTATATCGTAGGCATCAGCGCCCCTCCCGGGTTCGTTCTCCCCCAGCGCCGTTCCCCATGACCACCGCCATCCCTGTCGCCATCTCCGACCACGCCGGCCCCGCCGATGTTCTCGCCCGCAAGGGGTTCGGCCCCAGGGTGCGCCGGCTCCATGGCCGCATCGGTGCCGCCCACCACCAGGCCGAGGGCATGACCTTCTCCCGGTCGCTGCTGGCGGGGCAGGCCCACCCACGCCAGCTTGCGGCCCTGATCCGTTCCCTCGCCCCCGCCTACGGTCTGATCGAGGCCCGGGGCCCCCTGCTGGCGGCCGCCCTGGGAGCCGAGGGTTTCCCCTGGGCCGACCTGGCCCGCAGCCAGGCCCTGCACCAGGACATCGCCCGGCTGGCCGTTGTCCCCGCCACGCCCGCTTCCGCGGCGGCCGCGATCTGGCTGGAGCATCTGCAGCGCCTGGCCCAGCAGGCTCCGCACCGCTTCATGGCCCACGTCTACGTGCGCTACGGCGGCGATCTCTCCGGTGGCCAGCAGCTGGCCGAGCAGGCCAACGCCATCCTCGCTGGCCAGGGCCTGCCGCCCCTGCAGTTCTGGGCGTTCCAGCGCCCCATCCCCGGGCTGAAGCAGGAACTCCATGACGCCATCGAACGGATGGACCTCAGCGCCGACGAGGAGCTGGAACTGCTGGAGGAATCGGTGATCGCCTTCCACGACACCCAGCGGCTGCTGGCGGAGCTGGGGGAGCTCGCCGCCTAGCCGCCCCGCCCCTCTCCCCCCTTTCCTCCCGCCACACCCCATCCCCTCCCATGACCCCTGCGGCCACCGTTTCCCCGCGTCCCACCACCCCGATCGATCTGCTGCTCAAGCACGACCGGCCCGTCCCCCGCTACACGAGCTATCCCACGGCCGCCGCGTTCCACGGAGGCGTCAGTGCGGCCGACCTGGAGGCCCAGCTGGCCCGCCCCACTGAGGCGCCGCTGTCGCTCTACGTGCACGTGCCCTTCTGTCGCAACGCCTGCTGGTTCTGCGGCTGCAACCGCATCACCACCGGCGCCGGTTCGAAGGTGGTGGATCCCTATCTGGAGGCCCTGGCGGCGGAACTGGAGCTGATCAGCCGCCACTCCGGCCAGCGGCGGCGCCTCGCCCAGCTGCACTGGGGCGGGGGCACCCCCAACTACCTGACGATCCCCGAGCGCCAGCGGCTCTGGGAGCTGGTCGAGCGCCACTTCGATCTGGAGAGGGATCTGGAGGCCTCGATCGAGGTGAATCCGGAGGCCCTCAGCCGGGAGGATGTGATGGAGCTGCGCCGCCTGGGTTTCTCCCGGATCAGCTTCGGCATCCAGGATGCCGACCCCCTGGTGCAGCAGGCGGTGAACCGGGTGGTGCCGGTGGACCAGCTGCGCCGGGCCATGGCCTGGATGCGGGAGGCGGGTTTCGTCAGCGTCAACGTCGATCTGATCTGCGGTCTGCCGCTCCAGACGCCGGAGCGGTTCGACGCCACCCTGGCCCTGGTGCAGGACCTGCGCCCCGATCGGGTGTCCCTGTTCTCCTTCGCCTACCTGCCCGAGCAGCTCCCCCTGCAGCGGAAAATTGCCGCCGAGGATCTGCCCAGCCAGCGTCAGCGGTTGCAGATGTTGGACAGTGCCGCCGCGCGCCTGGGCGGCTGCGGCTACGACGCCATCGGCATGGATCACTACGCCCTCTCCGGCGACAGCCTGGCCGTGGCGGCCAGAGAGGGGCGCCTGCACCGCAACTTCCAGGGCTACACCACCGGCGGGGAGCTGGAGCTGCTGGGGGTGGGCCCCACGGCGATCAGCCAGTTCCCCGGGCTCTTCAGCCAGAACCAGCGGGATCTCAAGGCCTATGCCGCCAGCATCGCCGCCGGCCAGCTGCCGGTGGAGCGGGGGCTGGTGGTGAGCGATCCGGAGGTGCTGGAGCGGCGGGAGCTGATCCGCGAGGTGATGTGCCATTTCCGGGTGGCGATCGATCCGGAGCGCTACGCCGCCGAGTGGGCCGACCTCCAGGACCTGGCCGACGACGGCCTGGTGCGGCTCAGCCAGGCCGATGGCCGGGGCCTGGTGGAGGTGACCGCCTCGGGCCGCTGGCTGATCCGCACCGTGGCGGCCGTGTTCGACCCCTCCCAGCGCCAGGCGGCCTCCGGCTCGCGGCTGATCTGAGCCGCCTCAGCAGGGTTCCAGCACGCAGTTGATCTTCAGCTCGAAGGGCACGGCGCTGGCGGGCAGTCGCAGCAGCTGGGCGGTGAGGGCGGCCAGGTCCTCGGGCTGGGTCATGGCGTCGGCGGGCAGGGCCGTCACCTGGGAGGCCATGGCGGTGTTGACCCAGCCCGGGCAGATCGCCGTCACCCGGATCCCGGCGTCCCAGCCCTCGTTGCGCATCGACTGGCACAGGGCCATCAGGGCGAACTTGCTGCACGGGTAGGCAGCCAGGGAGCCCTTCACCCGCTGGCCGCTCATCGACACCAGGGTGATCACCCGGCCGTCGCCGCTGGCCACCAGCGCCGGCCAGGCGGCCCGGGTGAGCCACCAGGGTCCCATCAGATTGACGCGCCACTGGTCCTCGATCTCCCCTTCGCCGCCCGGCCCGAACAACAGGCCCACCCGGGAGAAGAGCCCGGCGCAGTGGATCACCCCGTCGATTGCGCAGAAGTGGGCCAGCGTCGCCGCCACCCAGGCCGTCGCCTGGGCTGGGTCGCGGGCGTCATAGGGATGCACCACCACCCGGTCGCCCCCCTGGCGGGCGGACTGCCGCAGCGGGCCTTCCGGCAGGGCGGCTGGATCGCGCAGGCCGAGGCTGAGCCGATGGCCCTCGGCCAGGGCCCGTTCTGCGATCGCCCGGCCGATACCCCGGCTGGCGCCGCTGATCAGCAGGGTGCGGGTCTGCTCCATGGCCGGCGATGGCGGCGGCGGGTCCCGGAATCCTGGCGGATGGCCAGGCTGGGGGCCTGCGGAACGGCTGCGGGATGGACTGGAGCCCCACAGAAGTCCGCCGGCATCCCATCAGGAGTCCGTCAAGTGCCCACAAAAAAGGAGCTGACCGTGTTGGCCAGCTCCGGGTGATGAACGGTGGACGCGCCGGTGTCGGCGGCCGCTGCTCAGAGGGTGGATTCGCCGGATTCGCCGGTGCGGATCCGGATCACCGATTCGACCGGGGTGACGAAGAGCTTGCCGTCGCCGATCTCACCGGTGTGGGCGGCTTGGGTGATGGCGGCGATCGCCGCGTCCAGCTTGGCCGTGGGGACGACGATCTCGATCCTTGCCTTGGGCAGGAACTCGACGGTGAACTCCGTTCCCCGGTAGCGCTCGACCTGGCCTTTCTGGCGACCGAATCCACGGGAGTCGGTGACCGTCATGCCGATGATGTCAAGGGCGACGAGGGCTGTCTTGATGGCATCCACCTTGGAGGGGCGGACCATGGCCGTGATCATTTTCATGGAAGGTTTGGTCGTCAGTTGGTCATTGGATCGTACGCCTCTTCTCCGTGAGCCACGAAGTCGAGACCGCGCTCTTCCTCTTCAGGGCTGACGCGAAGTGGCATCAGAGCCCCGAGAATCCAGAGAATAATAGCCGTGCCGAGAGCGACAAATCCATAGGTGAGGATCACGGCTTTGAGCTGGGCGATGAACAGGCCGAAGTTTCCTGATTCCTCAAGAATCTTGGCCGACAAGGGGAAGTAATCGCCAGGTACAAGCGCTTTGGAAGCAAGAATGCCCGTCAGCAGAGCGCCCACGGTTCCGCCCACGCCGTGGACCATGAAGGTGTCAAGCGAATCGTCGAACTGGATGGCGGCCTTCACCCGCACGGCAACGAAGCAGGCCACCGCCGTGATGACGCCGATCAGGAGCGATTGCTCCATATAGACAAACCCGGCAGCGGGGGTAATGCCCACAAGGCCGGCAACGGCACCAGTGGCGGCGCCCACGGCCGTGGGTTTGCCATCCTTGAACCATTCGATCAGGCACCAGGTCAGCAGGGCGGCCGAGGCGGAGGTGGTGGTGGTGAGGAAGGGATAGCCCGCCGTTTTGGAGGCGAACATGCTGGCGCCGTTGAAACCGAACCAGCCGAACCACAGCAGGCCGGCCCCCAGCAGGATGAAGGGCACGTTGTGGGGCGGGCGCTTGCTGTTCGGCCAGGTGGTGCGGGGGCCGATGATGGCGGCGGCGACGAGGGCCGCCACACCGGAAGCGATGTGGACCACGGTGCCACCCGCGAAATCGATGGCGCCGATCGCTCCGAACGGACCGATGAAGCCGCCGCCCCAGACCATCTTGGCCATGGGGGAATAGATCAGCAGGCTCCAGATCAGACAGAACCAGAACCACGCCTTGAAGCTGACCCTCTCCACCAGGGCCCCGGAGATCAGGGCTGGCGTGATGATCGCGAACATGCCCTGGAACAGGGCGAAGGATGTGGCACTGATCGGGAAGCCGGCAGCCAGAGGCTGGTCGCCGAGTTCTCCGCCGACGCCATGGAGGAACATTGACCCCAGGCCACCGATGAAGGGGCTGCCGAAGCCGACGTCGAAGGCCAGGCTGTAGCCGATCACAACCCAGAGGACGCCGATGAGCCCCATCAGGAAGAAGCTCATCATCATGCAGTTCAACACGTTCTTGGGACGCGTGAAGCCGCCGTAGAAGAAGGCCAGGCCAGGGGTCATCAGCAGGACCAGGGCCGAACCCACCAACATCAGCAGGGTGTCGGCGCCATCGGTGGGAGCCAAGGCCAGGGCCGCCTTGGCCGAGCCGGCGAGCAACGGACCGATGCCGGCCCCCACCGCCAGCAGAAAGAAGGCGATTTTCCTGAGCCGTTGATCCTGAAGCCCAGCCAGAAAGCGGCCGCGAAGGCGATCGAAGGTCATCAGTGCGGATAACGCGGATGACGTCGATGCACCAGTCGGTGATCCATGCATCGGAAAAGGGGGGTGAACCTTGGGAAAGGCAGAAATCACCTTCAGTGCCTGGGTGACATGGTTGTGTAGCCAAACGAACAATCAGGCCCTCCGGCCAGTGAACGGTCACAAAAAAGCCGGGGCAGGGCCCCGGCGGGATGGTGGCGGCGGACGCTCAGATCAGGCGACGGCGGCGGCGGCGCGATCGAAGTAGGTGCCCACTTCCGACATCAGGGCGGAGCAGTCACCGGGGGTGATGCCGTTTCGATCATTGGCGATCGCGATGGCGGCGTCCTTCATCTTGCGGATGCCTTCGGCCACGGAGGCACCGGGCACGCCGAGGGCCAGGTAGGTCTCGCGCAGGCCGTTGAGGCAGCGATCCTCGAGCACGGAGGCATCGCCGGTGAAGATCGCGTAGGTGACGTAGCGCAAAACGATCTCCATGTCGCGCAGGCAGGCGGCCATGCGGCGGTGGGTGTAGGCGTTGCCGCCGGGGGCGATCAGGGCGGGCTGCTGGTCGAACAGGTCGCGGGCGGCGTTGGTGACGATCTTGGAGGCGTTCGAGGTGATGCGGTTGACCGTGTCCATCCGCTTGTTGCTCTCGGCCACCATGGCGCCCAGGGCATCGATCTGGCCGGGGCTGAGGAATTCGCCGCGGGCGTCGGCCTGGGCGACGAGCTTGGTGAAGGCGTCGAACATGGGGGCTGCTTGGAAGCGTGGAACTGAACTTTAGATTCGCCGGCCGGGGTGGTGCGAGCGCCCTGGAGCTACCGCCCCTGGCAGCTTGACTAGGGTGATTGGCCCCTAAGCCCCTGCATGGCCGGCCCCGCAGACATGCCTCCCGAGCCGATGGACTGGGGCGCGCTGGCCCTGGCCGCCGGGCCGGCGCCGAGCGATCCGAACGCAGGTCCCACCAGCCCCCAAGCCCGGCTGCGGCTCTTCGGGCACGCGGAGTCGGAGGTCCGGGTCACGCTGTATCGCGACCACCACGCCTGGTGCCCCTACTGCCAGAAGGTCTGGCTGTGGCTGGAGGAGAAACGGGTTCCCCATCGGACCCGCAAGGTGACGATGTTCTGCTACGGGCGGAAGGAGCCCTGGTACACCGAGCGGGTTCCCAGCGGCATGCTGCCGGCCCTGGAGCTCGATGGTCGTCTGATCACCGAAAGCGACCGCATCCTTGAGGCCCTCGAGCAGAGCTTCGGCCCCCTGGGGCCGGCGATGCAGTCGTCCGTGGCCCTGCCGCTGCGCCAGCTGGAGCGTCAGCTGTTCCGGGCCTGGTGCCAATGGCTCTGCGTCCCGGCCCGGGGGGGCGCCGACGAGGCCCGGGGCCGGGAGGGCTTCGACCGCTGGGCCGAACGGTTCGCGAGCGCCCTCGAGGCCGAGCCGGGACCGTTTCTGGTCGGGGAGCTGGGCACGGTGGACCTGATCTTCGTGCCCTACGTCGAGCGCATGAACGCCAGCCTGGCGTACTACAAGGGCTACCTGCTGCGGGAGCGCCATCCCGCCATCGATCGCTGGTTCCGGGCTCTCGAGCAGCGCTCCACCTACCTCGGCACCCAGAGCGACTTCCACACCCACGCCCATGACCTGCCTCCCCAGATGGGAGGGTGTTACGCCAGCGGCAGCGCCGAGCAGCGGAATCTCGCCGACCGCATCGACGCCGGCCCCTGGCCGATCGTGGCCCCACCCGGGTCCGATCCCGAGACCAGCCAGGGCGAGCCGGCCGATGCGGCCGCCGTGGCCCTGGGCCGGGTGCTCCGGCACCGGGGGCCCCTCCTGGCGCGCAATCCCCTCGGATCCGATGGCTTCGACCGGCCGTTGCGCTGCGCCCTCACCCGGCTGATCACGGGCCAGGATTGCCCGCCTCCCCCCGGGTCGGCCCGTGGTCTGCGCTACCTGCGGGATCGCGTCAGCGTGCCCAGGGACATGCCACTGCACGCGGCCCGCCTGCTGCGCCGCTCCCTGGAGGCCACGGCCCGTCTCGATCCGGCCGCTCCCTCGGCGGCGGGGGAGCCGATCCCCGTGCAGCATCGCCGCGACCAGGACCCGTCCCCCTTCCTTGCCGCCGCGAGCCGGCCCCTCGGCACCGCCCCCTAACGTTGGCCTCGATGGTGTTGGAGGCCATGGCAGGCATTTCGGGTCGTGCTTCCCTGGGGGGCCTCAGCCGGGTGGTGCCGCCGCTGGCGGCGCTGAGCCTGGCCGTTGCGGCCGGCGCTCCCGCCGTCCAGGCCCTGGAACTGGGCGGTCGCACCCAGTTCGTGCGGGCCCCCTGGAAGGTCACCCTCACCAGCTACACCACCAACGTGGGCCAGTCGCCCGCGGAGTACTTCTTCACCCTCAGCCTTGATGAGGGGGCGGGGGCCTCCCTCGGCGGCCTGACCATCCAGCAGACCCGAGGTGCCGACTGGCAGTTCCCGTTTGCCGTCGAGCGGACCCGCGCCTTTCTCGGGTTGCCCCGAAGTGAGGGGCGCCGGATCCCGGTGCAGGCCGCGTTCGATCCTGCTGCCCGGCGTTTCGACCTCAGCTTCCCCGAGCCCGTCCCTCCCGGCGCGACGGTGACGGTGTCGGTGCGGCCCTGGTTCAACCCCGTCCAGGCCGACACCTACCTGTTCCAGGTGACGGCGATCCCGGCCGGCCCCGGGCCGGTGCCCAGCCCGGTGGGGGTGGGGACCCTGAGGATCTACCAGCCCAATGATTGGTGAGTGAATCGGCCGGTGTCGCTGGGCAGGCGCCAGGATGGGGGTCCCTGATGACGCCCACGATGCAGGCCAGCTGGAACGGAAAGGTGATCGCCAGCAGTGACGACATCGTGACGGTGGAAGGCAACGCCTACTTCCCGGCCGATGCCCTCGACCCAGCCTGCACCCGCCCCTCCAGCCACCGCTCCTTCTGCGGCTGGAAGGGGGAAGCGCACTATTACGACCTGATCGTCGACGGCAAGGAGAATGCCAATGCCGTCTGGTACTACCCGGAGCCGAAGGAAGCGGCCAGCAACATCCGGGGGCGGGTGGCGTTCTGGAAGGGTGTGACGGTGGCCTGAGGCCTGCTCAGCTTTCCGGGTATCAGCTGCCGGGATACCGGAGGGTGCGCCACTCACCGCTCAGGGTGCTCACCTCCACGCCGATGCCGACGGGACCCTGCACCGGGCCGAATTCCTCCTGCCACCAATGGAGCGCCTCGGTCCAGGCGGCATCCAGGGAGTCGTAAAGGTCGTCGAGGATGGGATGGGGATCACCCTGCTGATCCACCAGCCGGTAGGTGCGGCACGTCTGGACGTTGCTACGCGTCTGGGCGCTGCTGCGCGAGCGGGAGGACTGAGGTAAGGAGATCGCCACGTCTTGCCTCTAATACAGGATTGGCATTCTGGCCCCTGTGCCAGATCCGAACTGTCACCTTCACAACATCTTTCGGTGTTGCTCCGCAACCGGCGTCGCGGCGGTATCGCGGGTCGGCGGGCGCTTCCGTCCCGTGCGATGGCTCACCTGGCGGCTGCGCTCCTGGTAGCGGTGGACCACCGGCAGGCGCTCCTCCTGGTAAGCCTGCAGCGCCAGCTGCGGTGTGGCGGCGGCGCCGGGCGCCAGCTGGGCCGCCAGGGCCACCGCATCCTCCAGTCCCGCCGTCATCCCCCTGGCCTGGGAGGAGCTCATGGCGTGGGCGGCATCGCCGATCAGGGCCACCCGCCCGGCGACGAGGGCAGGCAGGGGGTCGATGTCGAACGACCAGTTGGCCACCACCCCTTCCGGGGCCGTGGCGGCGATCACCGCGGCCGCATCGGCGGGAAGCTTGGCGAGGGCGGCGGCGGGCACCCCCTCTTCCAGCAGCCTCTGTCGGGTCTCCCGATCATCGGGGAGCTCCTCCTCCTGGAAGAAGCCCCAGTGGGTGCGCCCCCGCCCCTCCCCGTCGGGGCCCAGATCAAAGAAGTTGGCGTAGATGCCCCGGCCCCGGGCGTAGACGAAGAAATCCCCGTCGGTGCAGAAGGTCGCGTCCGTCACCACCCCCCGCCAGACCCGATCCCCCAGGTACTGCAGGCGTCGCTCCGGGCAGAGCAGGGCCGCCACCCGGGAGAAGATCCCATCGGCCCCCACCAGCAGATCGCCCGTCCATTGGCGGCCATCGGCAAAGCGGGCCTCGACGCCGTCCTC
Source organism: Synechococcus sp. CCAP 1479/9 (assembly GCF_019038535.1). Lineage (NCBI taxonomy): Bacteria > Bacillati > Cyanobacteriota > Cyanophyceae > Synechococcales > Synechococcaceae > Synechococcus > Synechococcus sp. CCAP 1479/9. Next base: position 35,428 of record NZ_JAFKRK010000002.1, read on the forward strand.
GCTCTGGCTCCAGCTGACGAGTGCATGGTCGCCGTGGAAGCAGGCGGGATCGAGATGGCGCCAGAGGGCGTCGAGGATGGCGCGGCGGTGGATCAGCAGGGAGGGCAGCTCCCCCGCCTGCCGTTCCGCCGGGCTGGCCTCGATCAGGTCGCCCCTGAGGTTGCGGAACACGAACCGCTGCACGGGATGGCCGCCCGCCAGCAGGTCGTCGAGCAGGCCCGGGACGGCGGCCGCCGCCACCGCCTCCACACCGCTCTTCACCAGCAGGATGCCGCAGCCCTCGGTGCGCAGCCGCCCGGAGCGCTCGAACAGGGAGACGCGGTGGCCCTGGCGCTGCAGCATCAGGGCGAGCAACAGGCCGGAGCTGCCGGCCCCCACCACGGCGATGCGGAGGCCGGCGGGGGCGGAACTCATGCGCTCACGGCGGGCTCCAGGATGCTGGCATGGAGAACGTCCATCACCTCGAGGACCTTGGTGGTCTCCTCCGGGTCGAGGCGCAGGGTGCCGGCCAGGTCGGCGAGGATCGCCTGCTCCTGGTCCTGCAGGGGGCCGTCGGAGCGCATGATCTCCGCCGCCACCGCATAGGCCGTGTGCCGCTGCCGGTCGTCCAGCACCGCGGCCGCCTCCTCCATCAGGCCGATCGCCCCCTTGGCCCGCAGGCCCTGGAGCAGCGTGTCCATCAGGCTGATCATCTCCTTGTCGCTTCTTCCCTTGAAGGGGGCGCGGTAGTCGAGGGCGTGGCGTAGGGCCCGTGTGCCCGCCATGGTGAGGGCCCCGTCCCAGGAGACGGCGGCGAGAGCCACCGCGGCGAAGGCCGTAGGTGCGTCCATGGACAAAACGTCGAAAGCATGGGAACACCCGTCATCGTTCGCTCCAGGGGTGCCTGTCAGTGGCCGATGTGACCGAATCCGGGAAAAGCTCCCCCGTCGCCGTCCGGTCCTCAGCGCTTCGAGGCCGCTCCACCGGAGGCCCCGCCTTCGCGGCACAGCTTCAGATAGAGGGCATCCGGCTCCTGGTAGCGGGCCGGGCGGCAGTCGTGCAGACGGGCCAGCTGCTGCCAGCAGACGGTCCGCTGCACGTTCTTGAGACTCTTCCCTTCCCGCACCAGCATCCGCATGGCCCGGCAGTAGGAGCCGTAGTGCTCATCCAGATCCGGGAGGTCGGCGGGAACGCTCATGCAACGACTCCAGCACCTCCGCTCGGCCAGTGACTGTGCCGATGGGAACCAAGCGTGCAGATCTTGAGGTCTCCCCCCGTGGGGCCAAAAAAAGGAGGGCCCCGAAAGGCCCTCCCCGCAGCGGAACGTGCGCCGTTCAGCGGATGAACAGCATCTCCTGGTACGAGGGCAGGGGCCACAGGTTGTCGTCCACCAGGGCCTCGAGACCATCGACCGCCTCCCGCAGCTGGTGCATCAGCGGCATCAGGGTGTCGGCCGAGTAGCGCATGTGGGCGATGGTGCCGTGGGGGGCGTTGCTGATGGCGCTCTCGAGGGCACCGCTCAGTTCCATCAGTTTGGCGCTGAGGGACGCCACCTTGTGCTGGGTTTCCGGGGACACCTGGAGACCCATGGAGGTCTGCAGCTGCAGGGAGCTGGCCAGCTCACCCAGGTAGCGCATGGCGGCCGGGTAGATCTGGGTCTGGGCGATCTGCACCGCCAGCTTGGCCTCGACGTCGATGGCCAGCACGTACTGCTCGGCGTAGACCTCGAAGCGGCTTTCCAGCTCCAGGGGGGTGAGCACACCCTGCTGGGCGAACAGGTCGCGCACTTCAGGCCGCTGCAGCACGGGCAAGGAATCGGCCGTGGTGGGCAGGTTCTCCAGGCCCCGCTCCTCCACGGCGATGCGGTGCCACTCGCTGGAGTAGCCGTCGCCGCCGAAGACCACGTTGCCGTGGTCGGTCATGATCTGCTTGAGCACGGAGAAGGCGGCGCCCGGCAGGCTTTCGCCGGCGGCCATCTTCTGCTCCAGCTGGTCGCTGACGTAGGCGAGCGAATCGGCCAGGATCGTGTTCATGGCCACCAGGGGGCCCGCCACCGACTGGTTGGAGCCGACGGCCCGGAACTCGAAGCGGTTGCCGGTGAAGGCGAAGGGGGAGGTGCGGTTGCGGTCGCCGGGATCCTTGGGGAACTCGGGCAGGGTGTCGACACCCAGCTGCATGACGCCGGCATGGGTGGAGCCCGTCACGTCGCCTTCCTTGATCTGGCGGAACACGTCCTCCAGCTGGCTGCCCAGGTAGACGGAGATGATCGCCGGGGGAGCTTCGTTGGCGCCGAGGCGGTGATCGTTGCCGGCGGTGGCCACCACGGCCCGCATCAGGGGGCCGAACTTGTGCACCCCGCGGATGACGGCGCCGCAGAACAGCAGGAACTGCATGTTCTCGTGGGGGGTGCTGCCGGGATCCAGCAGGTTGCCCTGGGTGGGGTTGCCCACCGACCAGTTGACGTGCTTGCCGGAGCCGTTGATGCCTTCGAAGGGCTTCTCATGGAGCAGGCAGTTCATGCCGTGGCGGCGTGCCGTGCTCTTGAGAATGGTCATGATCAGCTGCTGGTGATCCGTGGCCACGTTGGCCGCCTCGAAGAACGGGGCGATCTCGAACTGGCCCGGTGCCACCTCGTTGTGGCGGGTCTTGGCGGGGATCCCCAGCTTGTACAGCTGACGTTCCACGTCCTGCATGTACACCTGCACCCGCAGGGGGATGGCGCCGAAGTAGTGGTCGTCGAACTGCTGGCCCTTGGCGGAGGGCTTGCCGAACAGGGTGCGGCCGGCCAGCAGCAGGTCGGGACGCAGGGGCACGTAGGCGCTGTCGACCAGGAAGTACTCCTGTTCGGCGCCGCAGCTGGAGTTGACCGGGGCCACCTCGGTTTCGCCGAGCAGCCGCAGCAGGCGCTGGGCCTGCTTGTTCATGGCGGCGTTGGAGCGCAGCAGGGGGGTCTTCTTGTCGAGGGCCTCGCCGGTCCAGGAGATGAAGACGGTGGGGATGCACAGGGTGAGACCGTTGGGGGTCTCCATCAGGAAGGCCGGGCTGGTGATGTCCCAGGCGGTGTAGCCGCGGGCCTCGAAGGTGGTGCGGATGCCGCCGCTGGGGAAGGAGGAGCCGTCGGGTTCGCCCTGCACCAGCACCTTGCCGGTGAACTCGGTGATCACGGAGCCGTCACCCTGCACCGAGATGAAGCCGTCGTGCTTCTCAGCGGTCGCGTTGGTCAGGGGATAGAAAACGTGGGCGTAGTAGAGGGCGCCACGGCCGGTGGCCCATTCCTTCATCGCCTGGGCGACCACGTTGGCGACCGAGACGTCGAGCTTGCCGTTCTCCTTGATGGTGCGCTGCACCGACTTGAAGATGTCCTTGGGCAGGGCCGCCTTCATCTTGGCCAGGCTGAACACGTCGCTGGCCCAGAGCTCATCCAGCGACTCGATGGGGGGGGTCACCACCGGCGGGCGCTGGTGAATCTCCTGAATGGCGGCGAAGCGTTGGGGGCTGGGCATGGAAACAGCTTGGGTCGGCTGGAGGGTATCCAATCCTTGCGTCCTGCCCCATGGGTGGAGCCGTTGATACAGAACGGCAGGTTGCCCGCCGGCCCGGGGCGGCCCTCAGCGCAGGTAGGAGCGGATCGCGGGACGGCACCAGAACACCAGGGCCGTCAGGGTCAGGCCCCAGGCCAGGGGGGCGGCGACCGCCAGCAGGAGCCGTTCCTCACCCACCAGCGCCAGCCGCACGATGCCGTAGGCCATCTCGATCGCCAGATCCAGCGACAGCGCCACGATCGCCAGCACCTGACCCCAGAGGCGCCACTTCAGCAGGGCGACGCAGGCCACCACCCCCAGAGCCACCGCCGGCAGCACGGCACTGGTGTAGACGACCACATTGGCCGTGCGCCAGAGGCTGGTGAGCAGGATCGCCGCCAGGCCCAGCGGCAGGGCCAGCAGGTTGGCCACCAGACCGAGCCAGGCGAGCACGCGATAGCCGCGGGGCGGCTGCAGCTCCGCGAGGGCGGCAGGGGTCGGCGAGAGCGTCTGCATTCGGTCGATTTTCTCAGTTGCGGTCAGGCAAAGCGCCGTCCCTGTCGGATCGAAACACCAGGTCAAGGTCGGGCATCACCTCGGCCGCGATCGCCACCAGGGTCTCGAACAGCTGCTTGGTGTGGGGCGCCCCCGCCCCCATGGCCTCCCGGCTCATCAGCACCAGTTCCAGCACGGGACCATCCGCCTTGGCCTGCACGTCGGCGATCAGCTGCAGTCGCAGTGTCTCGTGCTCGCCCCGGACCATGGCGCTGAGATGGGCGGGGGAGCGGTGCTCCACGTCGGCGTGGAACCGCAGCAACAGGGGATCCAGCCGACCGATGAGCTCCGTCGGCGGCAGGGGAGCCCGGGGCCTGAAGAGCAGCAGGAAGCGGGCCATGACGTCAGGCTGTTCCCCCCATCCTGGGGCCGTGCCGGGGGGGCGGCGCCCGCCCCGGTCGGTCGGGATCCGCTCAGCGCAGTTCGAACAGGAGCACGTCCGCTCCGTCGGGGCCGGCCTGGAGGCTGTCTGGATCGGCGGCGGGGAAGCCGAGACCGTCGCCCCGCTGCAGCGGCTGGCCGAAGGCCGTGCCCTCCCCATCGATCACCTGAAGCCAGCCGGCAGCGTCGGAGGCGATGGCCAGCTCCAGCCGCTCGCCCGCCCCGACCCTGGCTCGCCAGAGCCGCACCGGCCGGTTGATGGCCAGGGCCCCCTGGCGTCCATCCGGATCCAGTAGCGGCGTCCAGCCCGGCTGGAGCCGGAAGGGCTCCTGGCGGTAGGCGGGGGGGTGGCCCGCCCGATCCGGCTCGATCCAGATCTGCAGCAGCCGGCAGGGGCTCTCGCCCTGATTCACCTCGCTGTGGACCACGCCGGTGCCGGCGCTCATCGCCTGCACCTCGCCGGCCCGCAGCACCTCGCTGTGGCCCATGGAGTCGTGGTGGTTGAGCTGGCCGTCCACCATCACCGTGACGATCTCCATGTCCCGGTGGGGATGCATGCCGAAGCCGCGGCCGGCGGCGATCGTGTCGTCGTTGATCACCCGCAGCGGTCCGAACCCCATCCAGGCCGGATCGTGGTGGTGGGAAAAGGAGAAGCTGTGCCAGCTGTCCAGCCAGTCGAGACGGCTGTGGAAGCGCTCGGAGGCGGGTCGGAAGACAAGGGTCATGGTGTGGGTCTCAGGGTTGGATCAGTTCCATGCGCTGGAGGCGGTGGACGATGTCGTCGATGCTGCCGTCCTTGGCGGGATTGCTGCGGCTGCTGGAGAGCTGGCGACCCACCACGTGGGCCCCGAGGTGGGCCAGCTGGATGCGCAGCACGGCCAGCACTTCGACGCCGGGACCGCCGGAATGGGTGGCGATCGCGATCGGTCGACCGTTGAACAGGCTGCGGAAGCCGTCCCCCTGCACCGAGAGCCAGGCGATGGCGCTCGTCAGCACCGGCGGCAGGGAGCCGTTGTACTCGGGGGCGCAGATCACCCAGCGGTGGGCGGCCTCAAGCCGGCGGCTCAGCCCCTCCACTTCGGCGGGAAGGCCGGACTCCGCGTGGGTGCGGGGGTTGTAGAGCGGCAGGGAGAGGGTGGTGAGGTCGAGCACCTCGGCGGCCATGGCGCGGGCGTGGGCGGCGGCGGCGAAACGCTCGGCGAGTTTCAGGTTCTCGCCGTTGCTGGCACTGAGCACCAGAAGATCGGGGGACATGTCAGGCGGATTCCAGGAAGGGGTAGTCGGTGTAGCCGGCCGGACCGGGGGAGTAATAGGTGGCCGGGTCGGGGGATTGGAGGGGGGCGCCGCGGCGCAGGCGCTCGGGCAGGTCCGGGTTGGCCAGGAACGGCGTGCCGAAGGCCACCGCCTCCAGCTGGCCGGCGGCGATGGTGGCGTTGGCCTCCTCGGCCGTGTAGCCCATGTTCCCCACCAGCACCCCGCTGAACCCGGCTCGGATCGGGGTGAGCACGTCGCCGTGCTGCTGGCCGAGGAAGTCCCCCCGCATCACGTGCAGGTAATCCAGCCCGGTGCTCTCCAGCCGCTGGGCCAGCCAGGCGGACAGTCCGATGGGGTCGCTGTCGACCATGGCGTTGTAGCCGTTCAGCGGCGAGATCCGCAGACCCACCAAGGGCGATTCGGCCCGGGCGGCCTCCAGCACCTCCAGCAGCAGCCGGGCCCGGTTGGCCACCGGCCCGCCGTAGGGACCCTGGCGCCGATTGCTGCCGTCCCGCAGGAAGGCGTCGAGCAGGTAGCCGTTGGCGCCATGCACCTCGACCCCGTCGAAGCCGGCGTCGATGGCGTTGCGGGTGGCCTGGCGGAACCCCGCCACGATCGCCGGCAGTTCGTCGTCGGCCAGCTCCCGGGGGACGACATAGGGCTGTTTCCCCTCGGGGGTGTGCACCTCGTCGCCGGTGATGGCGATCGGGCTAGGCCCCACGGGCTGGCGGCCATCGTTGAGCAGGGGGTGGCAGGCCCGGCCGCCGTGCCAGATCTGCAGCACGATCCGCCCACCGGCGGCATGGACCGCGTCGGTGGTGAGCCGCCAGCCCGCCACCTGGGCCGCCGAATGGATGCCGGGTTCGTGCCAGAAGGACGAGTTGCCCTCCATCACCATCGTGGCCTCGGCGATCAGCAGGCCGGCGCTGGCCCGCTGCTGGTAGTAGGTGGCCATCAGCGGGCCAGGAACATGGCCCGGCTCGGCCCGGCATCGGGTGAGGGGGGCCATCAGCACCCGGTTGGGCAGCTGCAGCGGGCCCACGGTCAGGGGGGTGAACAGGTCGCTCATGGGGCGGTGACCGACCGGCTGGAGCGGGGATGCCCCGGGCCGTAAGGGATTGTTAAGGTCATGGAGGGACTCTGGCGGACCCCGACCCTGACTGACAAGAACGCACCCGCTTGTGCCTGGGGCACCTGCCGGTAACCCAGATCCCCGTGACGGCCTCTCTCCCCGATTCCCTGGACTCCGAGGGTTCCCAGCTCTGCCCGGCGGAGCTGGCCCTGCGGGTGATGCGCGGCCGCTGGAAGTTGCTGATCCTCTGTCGGCTCCGCGAGGGTCCCAAGCGCTTCTCGGCCCTGCAACGCTCCCTGGTGGGGGTGAGCCACAAGGTGCTGACCGCCCAGCTGCGGGAGCTGGAGGCCGATGCCGTCGTCTGCCGGCGCGTCTTCGGTGAGGTGCCGCCGCGGGTGGAGTACGACCTCAGCGAGCGGGGCCGGGCGCTCCTGCCCGTGCTGGAAGGTCTGCATGCCTGGGGAGCGGCAGCTCCACCAGCGGTGGAAGCTGGGGAATGAGGCTGCGGCGGAACCAGCGTTCCGGCTCCACCCGCTGCAAGGTGCGCAGCAGCACCAGGGGCAGGGTGCGGACCTCGAAGGGGGCCCGCAGGGTGGGCCAGAGCCCCTCGCGTCGGTAGAGCACGGTCTCGAGTTGATCCCGCTGCAGCGGGGTCAGCGGCCCCCACACCCCGCCGATGGCACCACCTTTCTGGGCCATCGCCAGGAACGGCAGGGCCACACCTGGCACCAGGCCTTCCAGGCTGAGGCTGTCGGCCGCCTGCAGCAAGGGCGCGTCCTCCGCGCTCTCGAGGCCGAGCTCGGCGCCCGTGGCACTGACCGCCCGCAGGCGCCCGTGCACCGTCCCGCCGCTGTGCTGCAGCCGCACCGGCACCGAGAGGGCAAACCAGGGAACCCCTTCCCGGTGGGGCCGATCCCAGCAGCTGCGGATCGCCAGCAGCAGCAGCAGGCCGTTGAGCAGGCTCCAGCCCAGCACCACCCCGACCGTGGCGGCCGGGACCGGCAGCAGTCCCTCCTGGCCGGCCATCAGCGGGAGGCGACCTGGCGCCAGGTTCCAGAGGGCCACCAGCTGCAGGGCCAGCAGTGCCAGCAGCGGCAGCAGCAGGCCCGCATCAGGGCCGGTCTCCCGGCCGACCACCGCCTTCGGGGTGACCCGGAACCGCCGCGGCCGGCCCAGGGCCGTGGCGACCACGGCGGCACAGATCGGTACCAGGAAGATCCAGCGGTACAGCTCCGGCAGGATGGCGGCGCGGGCATGGCCGCTCAGCCAGCGGGTGAGCAGCAGCTGGCTGAACACGAACGGCATGGCGACCGTGAGCAGGGCATCCCCGCTGAAGAGGATCGGGGCGATGCCCAACAGGCCCAGGCTGAGCGGCGTGCAGAGCAGCACCAGCTGGGCGGGGAAGGTGAACCAGTGGAGGATGCCTTCGCTGTAGGCCAGTCGCTGCAGGGGGCTGAGCCCCGGGATCCGCAGCGGATCGGCTCCCGTGCGCAGGGTCTGCAGGGAACCGCTGCCCCAGCGGCAGCGCTGCCGCGCCATGGCCGCCGCCGTGAAGGGGGCAAGACCGGCGCTCAGCTTCTCCGAGAGGTAGTGGTTGCGGTAGCCGGCGGCGGTGATCCGGATGCCGGTGGCCAGATCCTCCGATGGGGTGGCCGTCTCGAAGCCGCCCACCCGATCCAGCGCCTCGCGCCGCATCACGAAGGAGGTTCCGGCGCAGACCACGGCATTGAGGTTCTGGCGGGTGGGCTGGATCCAGCGGTAGAAGCTTTCCTCATCCGGGAGCAGCCAGCGCTCCAGGCGCAGGTTGCGCATCACCGGATCGGCGTTCATGTAGCTCTGGGGCGTCTGCACGAAGCCCACCGACGGGTCGGCGAACAGGCCGACCGTGCGGCGCAGGAAGGGCTTCAGGGGCACGACGTCGGCGTCAAAGACCGCCACCAGCTCCCCCTTGCAGAGGCGCAGTCCGTGGTTGAGGTTGCCGGCCTTGGCATGGGCGTGCTCCCGGCGGGCGACATAACGGCAGCCGAGGCGCTCGCAGAGTTCCGCCAGCTCCGGCCGGTCGCTGTCGTCGAGCAGCCAGACCGAGTGGCTGGGGTAGTCCATCGCCAGGCACCCCCGCAGGCAGCGCTCCACCAGATCGGCCGGTTCGCCGCAGCTGGGCACGAGCACGTCGACCGACGGCACGGGCGTGGAGATCGGACCCGTGGGGGGAGCCGGTCGTTCGGGCAGGAGCGTGAACCAGAGCTGCAGGAAGAAACCGGCCAGCAGCACCAGTTCCGCCGCAAGGGTGAGCAAGCTGAGGCTGGCGGACAACGGCGTGGCGAGGTTGAGGCTGGCGCTGAAGCGCCAGGTCAGATAACGGGCCCCCAGCAGTGTCAGCAGCAGAACGGCCCAGGGCAGGCGTGCCATCGACCCTGACCAATTGTTAAGCAAATCTAGGCGGTTCTGCCGGGCCGCCGGGATCCGATGGCCACGCTTGCTGGCCCATGAAAAAGCCCGGAGTCCAGGATCGCCGGGCTTGGGGTGGAACGGTGACGTTCCAGACGTGGTTCGGATTGTCTGATGTCGGTGGTGACTCCTCTTGAACGGTCGGTGTGACGGTTTCAGTTGGACGGTTGACCGGACGGTTGACGATCAGAAGGGCTGACGATCGGGTCCTTGGGGACCGTGGATGGGTGATGGGGAGGGAGACGAGGATGCTCCTCCGCCATGGACGCGCCATCAAAGAGAGGTCAGCTGGGCTGGGGATCCATATGGAGTCCCCTGGGGTGGGTTTCGGAGTCGGAGCTGCGGAGGGGAGGCGCCTGGGGCCGAGGCATCCAGGAGCCGGTTTCCATGGACCCGGGGGCACCTGAACGATGCATCGGGTGATCGGCGATCGATCGGGAAACCGTTATAGGGAACAAGACTGTTGGAGCAGGGGCCTGCCGTCAGCACACTCCTGACATCTGACCGGGCGGGGTGTCTTCCATCGCTGGAGCCTCCTGGTTTCTGTGGTCACTCTCATCCCTCCCGGCCGCCCTGGCCATAGGCAATCGTGCTGGTCTTCGCCCGCGCAGGGTTGGGTCGCCCCCCTGGGCCTTCACTCGTCGTTGCGCTGGGCCACCAGGGCTTCGTAGGCGGTGCAGAACGGTTCCCCCAGGGAGTCCCGCAGCGGCGCGTCGTGGCGGAAGGCCTCGAGGGCATCGGCGTGACAGGTGGGCAGGGAGGTCGCCCCCGCCGGTGCCTCCACGTAGGTGTTCAGATCGCTGCGGGGGCCGGGCTCGAGCCGCCGTTCGATGCCGTCCAGACCCGCCGCCAGCACTGCCGCCTGGAGCAGGTAGGGGTTGGCGGCACCGTCGCCGAGACGCAGCTCGATCCGCTGGTCGTCGGGGATGCGAACCATGTGGGTGCGGTTGTTGCCGCCGTAGCTGATCCAGGAGGGGGACCAGGTGGCGCCGGAACTGGTGACGGACCGCGCCAGGCGCCTGTAGCTGCCGGCCACCGGATTGGTGAGGGCGCACAGGGCCGGGGCGTGGGCCAGCAGGCCGGCGAGAAACCGGTAGGCGACCTCCGACAGGCCCTTCTCCCCGGCCGGGTCGTGGAACACATTGCGCCCCCCTTCGTCCCAGAGCGAGGCGTGCAGGTGGGCGCCGTTGCCGGTGAGGGCCGGGATCGGCTTGGGCTGGAAGCTCACCCGCACCCCATGGCGTTCCGCCAGGGCGGCCGCCATCACGCGGAAGAAGGCGTGGCGGTCGGCGGTCAGCAGGGATTCGGCGTAGGTCCAGTTGAGTTCGAACTGACCGTTGGCGTCCTCGTGGTCGGCCTGGTACGGCCCCCAGCCGAGGCTCTCCATGCCGTCCAGCAGTTCGCTGATCAGCGGGTAGTGGCGCATCAGGGCCAGTTGGTCGTAGCAGGGCTTGGACTGCCGGTCGAGGCCATCGGCGATGGCGTCCCGTTCCGGGTCCATCAGGAAGAACTCCGCCTCGACGCCACTGCGGAACTGCAGGCCCATGGCCGCCGCCCGGGCGATCTGCCGCTGGAGCACCCTCCGGGGGGACTGCTCCAGTGCCACACCTTCCACCTGAAGATCGGTGGCCACCCAGGCCACCTCCTTCTGCCAGGGGAGCACCATCAGGCTCGTGACGTCGGGGATCGCCAGCACGTCCGGATCGGCCGGGGTCATGTCGAGCCAGGCGGCGAAACCGGCAAAGCCGGCCCCGGATCGGGCCAGTTCGGCCGCCGCGGCCGCCGGCACCAGCTTGGCCCGCTGCACCCCGAACAGGTCGCAGAAGGAGAAGAGGAAGTGGCGGATGCCATGGGTGGCGGCGAAGCGGGCCAGATCGGTCATCGGGGGTGTTGCGGGGTGAGGCGGGTGTGGGGGCTGGCCGGAGGCGGTCAGTCGGCGCAGAGCCGTCAGTCGGCGCAAAGCCGTCAGTCGGCGCAGAGCCGATCCACGGCGGCCCGCAGTTGCTGCTGCTCGGCCGGTGCGTCGCGGGGATTGCCGGCCCGGTGGCCCAGGTCGGACTCCAGGACCTCGAAGTGGGCGCCGCGGATCAGGGCGGCCTCGGCCTGGCAGTCGTCGGGGGTGAAATAGAGGTCGTGGCGACCGGCGATCACGGCGGTCCGGGCCCGGATCCGGCCCAGGGCCGCGGCGAGGTCGGCATCGGGATCGCCATGGGCATCGTTGGCGCTGATCTCCACGGCGCTGATCCCGGCGGCGGCCGCCACGTCGTTCGCCAGCCAGACGTCGAGCATGGCCAGCAGGTCATGGGGGTCATGGCGGCGGTAGGCCGGCAGCCAGGCCTGCTCCACGTAGGCCTCGACGCTGGCGTAGCCCAGCTGGCGATGGGCACCGCGGCGATAGAAGGGCTGGCTGGCGGCCCAGCTGGCGTAGATCAGGGCGAAGGTGCGCAACCCCTGCTCGGGCACACCCCGGAAGCGGAGCCCATCCCAGTGGGGATCGGCGGTGAGGGCCTGGCGCAGGCTGAGCAGGAACACCCGGTTGTGGGCCGTGGTGCGCGCCGTGCCGCAGACACAGCAGATGCGCTGGGTCCGCTCCGGTTCCAGCACGGCCCAGTGGTAGGCCTGCTGGGCCCCCATCGACCAGCCGTAGATCAGGGCCGGCGCGGCCACCTGGAAGACCTCCTCCAGCAGCCGGCGCTGGGCGGCCACGTTGTCGCGGTGATCGACGGGCCAGTGGCCGGGAGCCAGGCCAGGTCCGGCATTGCTCGGGCTGGTGGAGCGGCCATTGCCGAACTGGCTCACCAGCACCACGCACCAGCGCTCCGGATCGAGGATCGGCCCCACCACCCAGTCGATGTCCTCGGGCCAGGCGCCGTAGGAGCTCGGGTAGAGCACCAGGTTGGAGCGGTCGCCTGCCAGCGTTCCGTAGACCCGATAGTCGAGCCAGGCGGCGGGAAGGATCCCGCCTGCGGCGAGGGGAAAGTCCCCGAGCTTGAAGCGGCGCGGGGGGGCGGGGCTGGGGGGCAAGGGAGCGGGTTTCAGGGGAGGGCGAGTCGGGCGGGATCGCGCAGAAAATCGCGGTGCACCGCCAGGTAGCCCTGGCCCGTGTGCACAAGATGCGGGGCCAGATGGCCATGGGCCTCGGCGAGGGCGTGAAAGGGCACCGAGGGGTAGAGGTGGTGCTCGACATGGAAGGGCATGTCCCACATCAGCCAGCGCAGGGGCGGCAGCGTCAGGGTGGTGCGGGTGTTGCTGAGGCCGTCCGTGTCGGTGCTGCAGCCCCCGTGCTCGGCCATCAGCACGAAGCGCAGCAGCGGCTGGCCGACGGCGAGGGGCAGCAGCCAGAACCAGAACAGGGCGCCGTTGCCCTGCCACAGGGAGGCGGCCAGCAGGACGGCGTAGACGGCGACCTGGAGCCGGATCGAGCGGGTGACGGCCGCGGCCGCCTCGGCGGGGATGTAGGGCCTGCCGCCGAAGTCACCCCGCAGGCCGGCGGCATGGCCGCGCAGCTTGCCGATCCACCAGGGAAGCCCGCTGAGCTCCAGCAGATAGCCGGCCAGGCTGGTGGGGGGGGCGTCCTCCAGCTCCGGATCGAGGCCCGGCTGGTGGGTGAAGCGATGGTGCCACTGGTGGTAGCGGCGGTAGTAATCGGCGTTGTAGAAGCTCAGCAGACCGGCCCACCAGGCCACGGCGTCGTTGAGGCCCTTGTCGGCGAAGGCGGTGCGGTGACCGCACTCGTGCATGGCGCAGAAGCCGAAGGCCAGGCCCCAGCCCAGCAGCAGCAGGCCCACCAGCCGCAGGCCCCAGAAGGCTGCGGCGGGAAGGGCGGGCGGCATGGGCCATCCCCAGAGCAGGGCCCCCAGCCCCAGCACCGTGAGGTGGAAGGTCAGCCGGCGCCAGCCGGGCCCATCCCGTCGCTCGTTGAGGCGCTGCAGCAGGGGACCGGACAGCAGCGGCGCAGCGGCGCCCGGGCCGGCCGCCGGTGGCGCGGAGGGTGGGGAGGCGGTCACGAAGGTCGCCGTTGGTCGGCGGAGGGAGACGTCGTGGACCCACTGTCCCGCTCGGGGTCCGCCGGACACCGTTCGTCACGAACACTCGCACCGGGTGTGGCGCCCTGTGGGGATGGTTACGCGCTGATCTCCCGCGGCAGGGAAGAGTGGGACCTGCGTCGTGCAGGCCCGGTGCCTTCCCTGCTGTTCTTCTCCCTCTGGGGCTTCGAAGGCCCCCTCGCCACGGCCCTGGAGACGGCGGAAGGGGGGGGCTTCGACGGGCTGGAGCTGAACATCCACCATCCCTCCCTGGTCGGCGACCCGGACGGACCCGCCCGTCTGCTGACCTCCGGCAGGCCCCTGGTGCTGGAGGTGGTCACCGGTGGGGATTACGTGCCGCAGCTGGCCGTCACGCCGGCCCAGCACCTCGCCGAACTGGGCGACCAGCTCGACCGCTGCGCCCACCTCCGCCCCCACCGGGTGACCGTGCTCACCGGCAGCGATGCCTGGCCCCTGGAGCGGCAACTGACCTTCCTGGCCGAGGCCCAGGCCCTGGCGGCGGCCAGCGGCCTGCCGGTGAGCTTCGAAACCCACCGGTCCCGCTGCCTGGGGATGCCCTGGACGATCGCGCCGTTGCTGGAGGCCGTGCCCGGGCTGCGGCTCACGGCCGACCTGAGCCACTGGTGCGTCGTGGCCGAACGGCTGATGACCCCGGATCTGGAGCCGGTGCGGTTGATGGCCGACCGGGTCGACCACATCCATGCCCGGGTGGGCCATGCCCAGGGTCCCCAGGTGTCCCATCCCTTCGCCCCTGAGCATGCGGAGGCACTCGCGGCCCATCGGTCCTGCTGGCGCCTGTTCACCGAGAGGGCGCTCCAGCGCGGTGCGCCGCCGCCCAGCCTCACGCCCGAGTTCGGACCGGATGGCTACATGCCCACCCTCCCCTTCACCGACCGCCCGGTGGCCGATCTGCTGACGATCAACCGGGCGATGGCGCAGTGGTTGCGTAGCCAGCCTTTAGACGGAAACAGCGATAAGCTGTGTTCATCGTGAACAGAGTTACGTCGTGATGAACGTGATCGACGCCCCCACCGCCACACCATCAGCCAGCCATTCCAGTGAAGGCTCCGATCCCCGCCAGGCCACCCTGGTCTCTTCCCTGCGCGCCCGCTACGCCATCGCCGAGCAGCGTCAGGACGCCGATGCCAAGCGCGCCCTGTTCAAGGAGGCCGTTTATCTGGGCATCCGCCCCGATGCGTACCAGGGCTCCAGCAGCGCCGCATAGATCCTCTGCTGGTGCAGGATCCGGGCCTCCAGCCTGTGCGGCGGCCCGGTGCGGAAACCATCCCTGTAGCCCCGCTGCGCCGACTCCACCAGGTCCCGGTCCTCGGCCAGGAAGTGGACCATCTCCGCCATCAGCGCCTCCCCTTCGGCCTGGCGTGAGGCGGGGCCCAGCAGCCACACCTGCATGCGGCAGGTGTCCAGGGTCTCGGGCAGGAACTGGATCATCGCCATCCGTCCGTCGGGCCACAGCAGCAGGTGGTTCCACGGCGGCAGGCCGAAGGTGAGGAACTCACCCTCCGCCTCGGGCCAGGGGGTGGCCAGCACGTTGACCCAGGTGCCGAAGCGATGGCGGTAGTCGCGCACCGGGCCCTGCAGCCGATGCAGGGTGGTGGGATGGGCGATGGCGACGTGGTAGTCGTCGAGGGTGTTGTCGTGGGCGATCTTCCAGTTGCAGGCGAGCCCCCGTTCGTGGAAGGCCAGGGGCACCAGGGTTCGGGCGAGGGCTTCGGGGGCTTCCTGCAGCGGCAGATCGAGCTGGTCGTCGAGGGGGATCGGATCGGCCCCCAGGGCCACCCAGATCAGGGAGGCCCGCACCTGGCAGCCGAGGGCCTCGAGTGGCCAGGCACCGCGATCGAAGGGGTCGACGAACTCCCCTTCCCGGGCGGCCGCCAGCAGCGTGCCGCCCAGGTCGTAGGTCCAGCCGTGGTAGGGGCACACCAGCCTCCGGCAGGCCACGCTGCCCTCAGCCGGCTCGCGAAAGGCCACGGCTCGGTGGGGGCAGCGGTTGCGGAAGGCCCGCACGACGCCATCGCTGCCGTGGCAGAGCAGCACGGGCAGGCCCAGCAGCTCCAGCGCCCGCACATGCCCCGGCGGCAGATCGGCGGCGGCGGCAACGGGGTGCCAGAAGCGGCTGGCGTAGTGCTCGCGCTCGAGGGCGGCCACGGACGCCGAGCCGTACAGCTCCGTTGGCAGAAAGGCGGCCCGGGTGGCGGTGTCCATGGAACGAACGGTCAGGGCAGGGCGGAGGGAACGCTCAGAGCAGGGAGCCATCCAGGCTGCGCAGGCGGCTGGCGAGTTCCTCGCGCAGTTCCAGGAAGGGCTGGGACACGCGCAGGTGGCGCAGGTCGGAGCGGTCCAGCTGGACATCGACGGTGTGGACGATCCTGCCGGGACGCGGCGCCATGATGTGGACGGTGCCCGCGAGCAGCAACGCCTCCTCGATGTCGTGGGTGATCAGCAGGGCGGTGAGCCCGGTGCGCTTCCAGAGGTCATGGAGGAACTCCTGCATCGATTCGCGGATCTGCAGATCCAGCGCCCCGAACGGTTCGTCCAGCAGCAGCACCTTCGGCTCGGTGGCCAGGGCCCGGGCGATGGCCACCCGCTGCTGCATGCCCCCCGAGAGTTCCCGCGGCAGCAGCCGGGCCGCGTCCGCCAGCCCGACCACGTCGAGGAAGTAGGCGGTCCGCTCGCGGATCTCCGCCTTGCCCCGTCCCTGGAGGGACAGGCCGAAGGCGACGTTCTGGGCCGCCGTGAGCCAGGGGTAGAGGCTGTACTTCTGGAACACCATGCCGCGGTCGGAGCCGGGGCGCCGGACGGGCACGCCATCGAGGTGGATGCTGCCCTCGCTGGGCCGCTCGAGCCCGGCGATCAAGCGCATCACGGTGGACTTGCCGGATCCCGAACTCCCCACCAGGGCCATGAACTGACCCGACACCAGTTCGAAGCTGATGTCTTCGAGAACGAGCTTGCGATACCGCCCCTCGCCGAAGCTCTTGGAAACCTGGGAAACCTGGAGATGCATGGGATTCAGTTGGCCCAGGAACAGGCCCGTCGCATCAGAAACCGGAAACCCAGATCGATCATGAGACCAATCAGTCCGATCACGATCAGGCCGACGAAGATCTCATCGGTGCGCAGGAATCGCTGGGCCAGGCTGATGCGTTTTCCCAGGCCCTCGTTGGCGGCCACCAGTTCGGCGACGATCACGAGGTTCCAGGCGGATGCCATGTTGATGCGGTAGGTGTCGAGCACCTGGGGGGCGATGTAGGGGGCCACGACCCGGGTGAGGATCGGCAGACCCCGGCCCCCCAGGGTGAGGGCCGTTTCCACAAGTTCGGAGGGAACGAACTTCACCGCATCCATGATCATCAGGGCGTTGAAGAAGAAGGTGCCGATGAAGATCAACATCACCTTCGGGAGTTCCTCGAGGCCGAAGTAAATGATCAGCAGGGGGATGAAGGCTGGCGCCGGCATGTAGCGGATCAGCGCCATCAGGGGTTCGAGAAAGTGGCAGATGGTGCGGTTCGTGCCCATGGCGATGCCGATCGGCAGGGCCAGCCCCGCCGAGATCACGAAGCCGATGAAGACCCGCTTGATGCTGGCCACCGCATCCGCCACCAGGATGCCGCGCTGGAACTGGTCGCTGCCCGCTAGCCACACCGCTCCGGGGCCCGGCAGGAAGAGCTTGTCGACCATGCCGCTGGAGGTGATCAGCCACCACACCAGGAAGACGGTGAGGATGCCGAGCACCCCCAGGACCCAGGGGTGGCTGAGGAAGCGGCGCAGGGCTGGGGACCGGGCCATGGTGCTCAACGGGCGTTGTCGACGAACTGGGAATTCAGCAGCTTGGTGAGGTCAGGCTTGGTCTTGGCCAGGCCCGTCTCCACCAGGAAGACGCTGATCTGTTCGGCGGCATAGGGCAGCGACAGCATCGTGGTGCCCGGCTTGAAGTTGCTGCGGTTTTCCTCCAGGGTCTGGATGGTGGTACCGGCGTTGTACTCCTTGAACTCGGCTTCACTGACGCCGGAGCGCTCCACCAGGATCGGCAGGGTGCCGGCGGGGTCGTCCTTGATCGTCTTGAGGGTGGCGAACCAGGCGTTGACGATCTTCTGGACCTTCTCGGGATTCTTGGCGACGAATTCCGTGCGGCAGACGAGCAGATCGCTGATCGCTCCCGGGTGATCCTTGGAGGTGGCCAGGGCCCGGCTGCCCGGTCGCTTCAGGGCCTGGGTGGTGAAGGGGGCATAGACACCGGCGGCGTCCACCTTGCCGGCGGCGAAGGCCGCGGCGGCGGCGCCGGTTTCGAGGGGAACGAAGGTGATGTCCTTGGCGGAGAGACCCGCATCCTTGAGCACCTTGAGCAGCAGGAAGTGGTCGACGGTGCCTTCCTCGGCGGCGACCTTCTTGCCCTTCAGCTCGGGGATCGACTTGATCTCCGCCGCGGCAATGATCTGGTCATTGCCCGTGGAGAAATCGTTCTGGAGCACCACCTGCAGATCAGCCCCACCCGCCACGGAACTGATGGTGTCGTTGAGGGTCTGGCTGTTGCAATCCAGCTGACCGGCGTTGAGGGCGTTGATCGAATCGAGATAGCCGTCGAACCACTGCATCGAGGCCGCCACCCCCTGCTCCTTGAACAGCTCCTTGACCTCGGTGACCTTCCAGGGGAACCAGCCCGGCCAGGCGCTGTAGCCGATCTTGACCGGCGCCTCCTGGCTCGCAGGCTGCTGGCAACCGGCCAGCAATCCTCCCCCGAGGGCGGCCATCAGGGCGAGGGCGACGGCCCGGCGTTGACGACGGAACAAGGTGGCTTTCAACATCAGGGAAATCGGGGAAAAGGTGGTGCTTGCGCAGATGGAGAGGGTCGCGTCTTTGACGCGTTCCCAGATGGATGCTGGGTTCGGTTCCTTGGGGTTGTTGGGTGATGGGAGCCCCCCCCCGCTGGAGAGGGTCAGAAGAACTCCAGATAACGCTGCTGTTCCCATTCGGAGACAGCAGAGTGGTAGGACTCCCACTCTTCACGTTTGTAGGAGATAAACGCCTTGAACATGGCATCACCGAATACGCTTTCGGCAAGTGGATCTGCCGCGAAGGCCTCCACCGCCTCGCCAAGGGTTCGGGGCAGCATGTTCAGGCCCCGTTCGGCCCGCTCCGCCGCGCTGAGTGTGTAGGCATTCACCAGGTTGGGGGCGCCGGGATCGAGTTGTTCGCGGATCCCTTCCAGGCCGGCGGCCAGCATCAGGGCCGCACCCAGGTACGGGTTGCAGGAGATGTCAGCAGCCCGGCATTCCACCCGGCCGCCGGGAGAGGGAATGCGCAGCATGTTGGTGCGGTTGTTGTTGCCGTAGCAGACGAACACCGGTGCCCAGGTGAACCCCGACATGCTCCCCTGGGCGACGAGGCGCTTGTAGCTGTTGACCGTCGGGGCGATCACGGCGCAGATGGCGGGGGCGTGCCGGAGCACACCGGCGATGAAATGCTCCGCCAGCCGGGTGACCTCCCCGGGGGTCGCCTCGGGCGTGGCGAACAGGTTCACCCCGGTCTGGAGGTCCGCCAGGGACATGTTGAAGTGGGCGCCGCTGCCGGTGCGGTCGCCGAAGGGCTTGGGCATGAAGGTCGCCAGCAGACCATGCCGATGGGCGATCTCCTTGGCCATCAGCTTGAAGAAGGTGAGCCGGTCGGCCATGGTGAGGACGTCGGCGTAGTCGAAGTCGGTCTCGAACTGGCCGGGGCCGTCCTCGTGGTCGAAGGAGTACACCCCCCACCCCAGGCCGTTCATCGCCTGCACCAGCTCGTCCAGCCAGGGCAGGTTGTCGAGCAGGCCGCGCACGTCGTAGGCGGGTTTGTCGAGGGTGTCGCGGTCGCTGAAGGGGACCCAGCCGCCCGCCGCCCCCTTCTTCAGCACGAAGAACTCGGTCTCGATGCCGAGGTTGAAGCGGAAGCCCATGGCGGCGGCCTCCTCGCGCACCCGGCCGAGGATGTGGCGGCTGCAGGCGTCGAAGGGGCGGCCGTGCAGATGCAGATCGCTGGCGAACCAGGCCACCTCCGGCTGCCACGGGAGCACGGTGACGCTGGCGGGATCGGGAACCGCGGCCACCTCGTCGTCGCTCACCTCCTGGGGTACGCCGTCGAGGGCCGCCCCGGTGAACAGTTCGGAGCCGGCCATCATCTGGCCGAGGTGTTCGAGGGGCACGGCCTTGGCCTTGCTCACCCCGTGCAGGTCGACGAAGCTGGCCAGGGCGTAGCGGACGCCCTTCGCGCGCAGGTCGGCCTGCAGGGCCGTGGTGGAATCGGAGGCAGGATGCTGGTGACTCATCAGGCGTGCAGCAGGGCGGGGGCGGACTGAACGGCCTGGCGCTGGGCGTCGAGCCAGTCGTGCCAGGCCTCGAAGCCCTCTCCGGTGGTGGCGGAGAGGCGGAACACGGCGGTGCGGGGGTTGACCTGGCGGATGTGGGCCTCGATCCGCTCCACGTCCACCGGCAGGTGGGGCAGCAGATCCATCTTGGTGATCAGCACGCAGTCGGCTTCCCGGAACATGACCGGGTATTTGAGCGGCTTGTCGTCCCCCTCGGTGACGCTGAGGAGCGCCACCTTGCGGTGCTCGCCGATGGCGAATTCGGCGGGGCAGACCAGGTTGCCCACGTTTTCCACCCAGAGGATGTCCAGGGCGGCGGGATCGAGCCGCTGGCGGAGCAGCTTCAGGCCGCCGCTGACCATGGCGGCATCCAGGTGGCAGGCGCGACCGGTGGTGATCGGCACCACCGGAATCCCGACGGCCTCCAGCCGCTCGGCATCGAGCAGGGTGGTCATGTCGCCTTCCAGCACGGCCATGGCCCAGCGGCCGGCGAGGGCGGCGAGGCTGCGCTCCAGCAGGGAAGTCTTGCCGGCGCCGGGGCTGCTCATCACGTTGAGACAGAGCAGGTTCCAGGCGTCGAAGTGCTCGCGGTTGTGGTCGGCCCGGTGCTGGTTGGCCGCCAGCAGGTTGAGGCCGAGGCTGTCTTCGAGGGGCATGTGCATGGCGGATCAGCGGGCGGCTGTGGGACGGGAAGCGGTGGATGGGGCGGTATCGAAGCCGTAGGCGACCGAACGGATCCGCAGTTCGCGGCCGCTGACGATCTCCTCCATCGGGTGGTGGCAGCAGGGAGAGCGGAACCCGTCGGCTTGAACGGGGCTGTAGGTGGCCTGGCAGCGGACGCAGCGCCCCACCAGGGGCACCGACTCGATCACCAGCTCGGCGCCGTCGAGCCAGCTGCCCTTGACGGCATCGGCCCAGGTAACCACCAGCTGGTCGGGTTCGACGCAGGTGAAGGTGCCCACTTCGAGATGGACCCGATCCACCGCCGGCACCCGGGGAGCGTGCTGCTGCTTCCACTCGTTCATGGACAGCAGCAGGCAGCGCGTCATGTCGACTTCATGCATGCCCTATCTCCAGGCGCGGTCGACCTGCATGTTGCAGTCCTTGGAGAGCCAGGCGGGGGCTGACTTGCGGGGCAGCTGGCCGCTCACCACCAGGTGGGCCATGGTGTCGCAGATGACCCGGGTGGCCATCAGGGAGGTCATGTCGCTGACGTCGTAGGGGGGGGAGACCTCCACCACCTCGAGGCCGCAGACCGGCACGTTGCGCACGATCAGCTCCAGCAGTTTGAGGGCCTCGCGCGGCAGCAGGCCGCCGGGCTCGGGCCAGCCGGTGCCCGGCACGAAGCCGGCATCGATGCAGTCGATGTCGAAGGAGATGTAGACGCAGTCGGTGCCGTCGGTGGCCCGTTCGATGGCGAACTTGGCCGCCGCCTCCAGGCCCATGTCGCAGATGTCGGTGACGGTGAGCACGTTGGTGCCCCGCTCGCGGCAGACCTTCACCCCTTCCCGCGGCACCTGCCAGCCGCCGATGCCCAGTTGCACCAGGTTCTCGGCCGGGGCGTTGGCCATGTTGGTCGCATGGAACCACGGGGTGGTGTGCATGCGCTCGTCGAGGTCGGTCTCCTGGGTGTCGACGTGGCGATCGAAGTGGATGATGCCCACCTTCTTGTCGCCGAGATGGCGGCAGACGCCCCGGACGGTGGGGAAGCCGATCGAGTGGTCGCCGCCCAGGATGATCGGGAAGGCGCCGCTGGCGAAGACGTGGGCGATGCCCTTGGAGATCTGGTCGAAGCTCTTCTCGTTATTCGCGGGGATGGTGAAGATGTCACCCACGTCGCAGAGGGTGATCTGCTCGCGCAGGTCGACCCCCATCTCGTAGTTGTAGGGGGTGTACAGCGCTGAAATGCGCCGGATGCCCTGGGGGCCGAAGCGGGTGCCGGGCCGGTAGGTGGTGCCGCTGTCGTGGGGAACCCCCACCACCGCCACGTCGAACTCCCCCACCCGGTTCACGTCCTCCACGTAGGGGGCCTTCATGAAGGTGTTGATGCCGGCGTAGTGGGGCAGCTCCCCGCGGGAGAAGGTGGAGATGCGCCGGTCGACGATGCTTTCGGCCGCCTCCAGGCCGTAGCGAAGGCCCTGGTCGACCTCCTGCTGCCAGCCGGTCAGGGGCAGGGCGGCTTCCTTCTCAAGGGCCCGGGCCCCTTCAGTGCCGGCGGGGTGGCGACCCCGGTCGAAGGCCTCGGCCGCATCGGCCTGGCTGCCGCTGGACGGATCGTTCATTCAGACCTCTGGGCACGGTGGGGATGGGGCGGTCTCCCGGGCTTTTGTCCCTCCGTGCCACACACCGGTGAGAACTGAGTTCTCGGATTCGGTGGGTGCGCTTCTCTCGGACCAGGCGTCCCTCAGGCTGCCGGCAATGCCAGGAATGGCCGTGCCAGCAATGGGGGACCGGAACCCTAGAAGCAATTTCCGCCTTGGGATCCTGAAGGTCCCCGGGCGGGACGGTTGTGACGGTTGCTACGGGATCGGTGCGGTCGCCTCAGGAAGGACAGGGGAGACCGGCCGCCTTGCGGTTGGTCTCGCGGCGCAACAGCAGAAAGAGGTAGTCCGGGTCCTTGTACTGGCTGGGCAGGCACTGGTGCAGCTGCTCGAGCCGGTGCCAGCAGACCGTGCGCTGGATCTTCTTGAGGGTTCGACCTTCCCGGACGAGCAGCCGCAGGGCCTTGCAGTACATCGAATAGTTGGCCTCCAGTTCACCGATGGTGACTTTCGGGATCGTGACCTTCGGTAGGGACGCTGGAAGCGATCGGGCGGTCATCGGCCATCCTTCGGGGCGGGCCCCGCAGAGATTCCCCCACTGTCGTCCATGGGCGGCCGGGCCGCGCCCCCCATCCGGGGACATTCCCGCCCCGGTCGTCCCCCGGTGGGAGGGGGCCGCCATGGGGGTTCGCTGACCCGGACGGCAGAGGGGGGGGTGGCGGACCTTCCGATTCAGTTAAGGTTTGCTCAGCAGAGGAATGCCCGGCATGTACAAGGACCATCCCGTGATGAACGCGCTGCTGGAGCAGCTGCGCTCCCTCAACGAGCAGTACAGCGACCTGCCCAACGAGCTCAACCGTTACCGCGTCGTCCGCCAGGAGCAGCTGATTGCCCAGTGGGCCCCCGGCGTCAGCGTCGCCGGCTGAGGTCGCCGGCGAGCCCCTCTCCCTGTTGAAGCCTCACCCGTGAGGTGATGAACAAGAACCACCCCGTCTACCACTCCCTGGTCGCCAGGCTGGAGAGCCTCCGCGATCAGTACCGGCACCATCCCTGCGAGCGGAACCGCTACCGGCTGGTGCGGCAGGAACAGCTGATCGCCCAGTGGGTTGCCGCCTCCGACCTGCCCTCCCCGACCATCCCCCCCATGGGCGGCGCGCCGGCACCGGGGCCATCATGAAGAAAATCGCTCTCTTTGCCGTCGGGTGTCCCTTGTTGCTCTCGGCACCCCCTTGAGCCGCTATTCCGTAGGCAGCACACCACTGTCGGCAGGATGGGCAAAGGTATGGGCAAAGGTATGGGCAAAGGTTTGGGCAAGAAGGACAAAGGTGGTCTCAAGATCAAGACCCTGAAGATCAAGTCGCCAAAGAAGAAGGAATCCGGTGGGAAGCCTCGATCGGACAGCGCCTCCGGCTACGGGCTCGATTCTTCTGGTGTGAGCGAGTCGGATCTCTACAGGCCCTCTCCGATCTTCGACGACCTCTCCAACCATTCCGAGGGGCGTCCCCCGAAACTGGATCGCAAGTTTTACGAGAAGGAACTGGCCCGGCTCCAGGTGGAGCTGGTGAAGATGCAGTACTGGGCGAAGCATGTGGGTTACCGCATGATCCTGCTGTTCGAGGGCCGGGACGCCGCTGGCAAGGGTGGCACCATCAAGCGCATCACCGAGCCGCTCAACCCACGGGGCTGCAACGTGGTGGCCCTCGGCACCCCCTCCGACCAGCAGAAGACCCAGTGGTACTTCCAGCGCTACGTCGAGAATTTCCCCTCCGCGGGGGAGATCGTCCTGTTCGACCGCAGCTGGTACAACCGAGCCGGCGTCGAGAAGGTGATGGGCTTCTGCACGCCGGAACAGGTGAATGAATTCATGCTTTCCTGCCCGGAGTTCGAGCGCATGCTGGTGCGCAGCGGCATCACCCTGATCAAGTACTGGTTCTCCGTCAGCGATGACGAGCAGGAGGCCCGTTTCCGCTCCCGGCTGGAGGATCCGGCCCGCCGATGGAAGCTGAGCCCGATGGACCTGGAATCCCGGGACCGCTGGGTGGAGTTCTCCCGGGCCAAGGATGAGATGTTCGCCCACACCAACATCCCGGAGGCCCCCTGGTTCACCGTTGAGGCCAATGACAAGCGCCGGGCCAGGCTCAACTGCATCCGTCACCTGCTCAGCAAGGTCCCCTACGAGGACATGACACCCAAGGCGATCGAACTGCCCCCCCGCAAGAGCGGTGCCGACTACCAGCGTCCCCCGATGAACGAGCAGTTCTTCGTGCCCAACGCCTATCCCTGAGCCCCCTCCACCAGCCAGCGGCGGCCCCCGAGCAGCTCCAGCCAGATCAGCACCACCAGCCAGTGGATCAGCACCGGTGCCCCGATGGAGCCGGTGAGCTGATAGGCGATCACGCAGGTCAGCCCCAGCAGGGCGGCCAGGAGCAGGAAGCGACCGTCGTCGAAGAGCCTCCGGCCCCGGCGGTACCAGAGCCGGCCGGCCAGCGGGTGCCAGGCGACGAAGAGCCCCACGCTCAGGGCCCCCCAGGCGACGGTTTCCGCGATGCCCAGACCTTCGAGGGGGTGCGGCAGCAGCGCGGCCCGGAACAGGGTCTCCTCGACCAGCGCCGGCGTCAGCAGCAGGGCTGGGGCCCGGCGCAGCAGCAGCCAGGGCCGCACCGCTGAAGCCGTCGCCGGCAGGAAGCCGCTGCGGCGCCCCAGCGGCAGGGCGACGGCGGCGTACGCCCCCAGCAGCAGAGCCGTCAGGGCCAGGCCGCCTCCGCCGAGGGGCGTGAAGAAGGCATCCATCAGCCGGGGCAGGGCCAGCCCCACCACGGGCAGCTGGCCGAGGAGCTGGGTCGGCGCCAGGGGGGCCAGGCGCCGGTCGGCGCCGGGGAGCTGGTTGGTGCGCAGCACATGGAGCGGGTCCCCGTGGCGCAGGAACACCCGGGCCATCTCGTCGTGGGCACGGCGGGGCAGCATCGATCGCCAGCTGATCAGTCCGTCCCAGAGGCTGGGGCTGGCCCGGAAGCGGTCCGGTGCATCGCCGGGGCGGTCCATCAGCGAGGCGTTGTGGCGCCAGTCGGCGCGGACCATGCCGAAGGGGGCCAGCAGGGCATCAAGGGAGCGGGCCAGGGAGGCGAGCCGGGGGATTTCGGTGCCGTCAAGCTCACGGCGTCGGCGCCGCAGCTGATCGATGGCGATCCAGAGGGCCTGGCTGGAATCCTGCACGCAGGAGATGGCCGGCGACACCAGCGAGACGCCGCCGCCGTCGCCGCTGCGGTAGCGGGCCATCAGCACCTCCGCCTGGATCGCCAGTTCCTCCAGCAGCAGGGGGTCGGTGCGCACCAGCACGTCCGAAATCGGCCGTGTTCCGAGCCAGCCCCGCTGCAGGTTGCCGGTGTAGGCGCTCCAGTCCTGGCTGCCCGAGACGATGCCGTTGGGATTGTTGGCGTAGATCTGGTGGTAGCGAAGGTCGAAGCGGGGCTCGCCGCTGAAGGGATCAATCACGACCCGGGCGGCACCGAAGGCGAAGTGGCCCGTCACCGTGAAGCCGCTGATCGGTTCGCCATCGGGCCCGCCGATGCCGCCGAAGTTGTGGATCAGCAGGGAACGGTCGCCGGTTTGCCAGGGGTCGTGCTCCCCATCGGGATCCAGGCCCACCCGGCTGAAGCGGCCGCGCCGGGTCTCGCTGTCGCTCCAGTTGATGCGGCTGATTTCGTTGAGGCCGGCGGCGGTGCCCCGCAGAACCCGGTCGCTCTCCAGGCGGGTGAGGTGGCGGGGTTCTATGGCCTGGGCGGTGAAGGTCCCTTCGCTGTCCGGGGCGCCGTAGAGGTACCAGCCGTCGCTGCCCACAGGGGACTCCAGCAGTCCCTGCGGGTCGAAGAAGCGTCGGCCATGGCGATCGGGGGGCTGGCGGGGCAGTCGCACCGTCTCGATCGGGCCGCCGAAGTCCCCCCGGCTCCGGTCGTAGTGCTGCACCCGGAAGCGCTCCGGGTCGGCAGGGTCGCGGGAGAGCAATCGCACCAGACCCACCCAGCGGCCCGTGCTCTGCAGGGGCGGGCGACCGATCCGTAGCACGGTGTTCCCGTCCCGCCGCTCGACGTCCACGTCCTCGAGCGCCACGGTGATGTCGTCGTGGGGATGGGCCCCCGCCAGGGTCTGCAGCGGGCCGACGTCGTTGCGGCCTTCGAGGCGGGTGGGCACCACATTGCCCTGCTGCGCCGCCAGCCGGGCCTGGGCCCCGAGCCGCACCGGCGTGCTCACCTTGCCCACCAGGGCCCGCAGCATCGGCTCGTCCTGCCAGACCAGCCGCAGGCGCTGGCCGACCAGGGCCTCTTGGCCCGCCGGGGCCTGCTCAAGCTCCAGCCACACCCAGTCGCCGCCGCCCGGGGCCATTTCGGCCGCTGCGGGAAGGATCAGACGCCCGAACCAGTCGCCGTGGGGGCGGTAGAGGGCCGGATCCGGCCGACGCGCCAGCGGATAGTGCTCCGGTCGGTTGAAGGGCGCCTGCCAGGCCAGGTCGTAGCTGGTGGGCGGTGGTGGTGGCGTTGCCCCCAGGGCACCCCTGGCCAGGGGCAGGACCAGCAGGGCCATGGCCAGAACGGCCGTCAGAAGCGCCAGCCGGCGGCGACGGTCGGGGCGAGGCCGCCCGGGCTCGGCAGGGGGTGGCGGCATGGGGCCCTAACCGCCGCTTTCCCGGTGAATCGCCAGGGCGGCGAGCACGCCGCCGGCGAAACCGGAGGCGTGGCCGATCCAGCTCACCCCCGGGGGACTCAGGAACGGCAGCAGGCTGGGCAGCGCCCCTCCGTAGGCGAACAGGGCGGTGAGCGACAGCAGGATCGAGAGGGGGCGCCGCTCCAGCCAGCCAATCAGCAGCAGATAGCCCAGCAGTCCGTAGATGACCCCGGACAGGCCATGGCTGGCCTGGTGCCAGAACAGCCAGACCGGGATGGCCGTGGCGTAGACCCCCAGCCACACGGCCAGGTAGTCGCCCCGGCTCTTGGCCAGCACCAGCCAGGACAGGGGCAGGAACCACAGGCTGTTGCTGATCAGGTGGCCGAAGCCTCCATGGCTGAAGGGGGCGGTGAGCACCCCGAGGAAAGGCCCCCCCGGCACCATCGGCAGGTTCCAGCGGCCTCCGAAGAAGACCTGGTCGATGATCTCCTGGACCCAGGGCACCGCCAGGATCAGCACCGGCAGCACGGCCATGCCCTTCAGGCGGGACAGGCTGCGGTCGAGCCGCTGGGCAAGGGATCCGGCCATGGCCGCAGGCGAACCGGCAATGCGTGTGGGCCTGTCCTAGCTCCCCAGTGGACCGCTCAGCAGCCACCACCACAGCGGAACCGAGACCAGGGCCAGGGCGGTGCTCCAGAGAACCAGCGACGCCACTACATCGGTCGCCTGCCGCCGCCCGGCTCCGGCGGTCTCCTGCCGCCCGGCAGCGGCCGCTTCCGTGAGCAGCAGCACCGAGATAGCGGTGGGGGCCGCCGCCTGCAGCACCACCGCGTCCCGCAACGGCGAGGGCAGCCCCAGCAGGACGGCGAGCAGCAGCATGGCCGCCGGGAGCACCAGCAGCTTGCCCACCAGGGGCGCCACCA
Source organism: Synechococcus sp. CCAP 1479/9 (assembly GCF_019038535.1). NCBI lineage: Bacteria > Bacillati > Cyanobacteriota > Cyanophyceae > Synechococcales > Synechococcaceae > Synechococcus > Synechococcus sp. CCAP 1479/9. The sequence goes on from NZ_JAFKRK010000002.1 coordinate 62,885, forward strand.
GCGCCGAACCCCCGGTGGGACCGGCCGTGCCCGCCGGGCGGCGCCGGAGCATCAGCCCCAGCCGCATCCCCACCAGGGCCAGGGCCACCAGGACCACCAGCCGGGCCGGCCACCACAGCCACTGGGCCAGTACCGCGCTCCAGGGGGTCTGGTGCAGCAGCACGGCCAGCGCCAGACCCCGCATGGCCGGGCTGGTGGCCAGCACCCGCAGCTGGCGTCCCACGCCGGTGGCGCGCCGGTCCACCAGCAGCGGACCGAGGCTCCAAGTGATCAGCGTGGCCATCAGATCGAAGGTGATCGTGAAGCCGATGGCCTCGGGGGGAAGCAGGGCCAGGGCCACGGGCAGCCCCCAGTAGGCGGTGTTGCCCACGACGCAGCCCAGTTGCAGGCTGCCCTCAGGGATGCACCGGCCCAGGGCCGGCAGGCGCAGCAGCAGCAGGCCCAGGCCCGAGGCGGCCGCCGCCATCAGGGCCGCCGTGAGTAGCTCGGCCTGGAAGCCCGACCGCAGCAGCAGGGCCACCAGGCTGATGGGAATGCCCCAGGTGATCAGCGGCGGGGCGAGCCGTCCGGGCAGCCCGGGGAAGCGCATCCCCAGCAGCAGTCCGAGGCCCAGGCAGGGGATCAGTTCGAGCAGGAACCGCAGCACCAGCCCTCCACTACACCCCTGGCGTACCCACCATGGCGGTGCCCGGCCTGCGGCGCTGCCTAGGGTCGTCGCTTCCCCAGGTGCCCAGGTCTTCGATGCAATCCCCCATGCGCTCCGGTGCCGACAACGGCTTCGGCGGGCTCTGGCAGCTGGTCTTCGCCGCCGTGCTCGCCGGCCTGGTGCTGCTGACCCAGACGGTGTTCATCGTGCCGGCGGGCAGTGTGGCCGTGGTCACTACCCTCGGCAAGGTCACCGGTGAGCCACGGCAGCCGGGGGCCAACTTCAAGGTCCCCCTGGCCCAGAACACCTCACTCTTTGATGTGCGCACCCAGGTGCGGCCGGAGCAGTTCTCCACCCTCACCAAGGACCTGCAGGTGATCCAGGCCACCGCCACCGTGAAGTACGCCATGAAGCCCGCCGAAGCGGGTCGCATCTACGAGACGATCGCCACCGACGACCAGCAGATCTATCCGCGGGTGATTCAACCCTCCCTGTTGAAGGCCCTCAAGTCGGTGTTCTCCCAGTACGAACTGGTGACGATTGCGACCGAGTGGAACTCCATCTCCGAACTGGTGCAGGAGAAGGTGGCCGAGGAGCTGCGCAAGTTCGACTACGTGACCGTCCAGGGCCTGGATCTCACCGGCCTGCAGATCGCCGAGGAGTACCGCGCCGCGATCGAGCAGAAGCAGATCGCCGAGCAGCAGTTGCTGCGGGCCCAGACGGAGGTGCTGATCGCCGAGCAGGAGGCCAAGCGCTACCAGACCCTCAACTCCAGCCTCGATGACCAGGTGCTCTACAAGCTGTTCCTGGACAAATGGGATGGGCAGACCTCGGTGGTGCCGGCCCTGCCTGGGGCGGCCGGGGGCGGCGCCAGCCCGGTGATCGTCAACGGCCGCCGCTGAGCGGGACGCCCGATGGACGAGGGGATTCTCGATGTCGATCTGCTGGGCTTCGAACGGGGGGATGCGAGGGCCCGCGACGCCGTGGTCGATGGGGTGAGGCGCAGCCTGGCCAACGGCTTCGTCTACACCAGCAGCGATCTGCCCGTTGACCTGCTGGACTCCGCCTACGGCCTCCTGCAGCGGTTCTTCGCGCTCGAGGCCGACACCAAGCGGCGCTTCCGGGCCCCCGGCGCCAGCGGTCAGACCGGTTACACGGAGGTGCTGGTGGAGACGGCCGCCGGCAGCGATCACCCGGACTGGAAGGAGATGCTGAACTGGGCGGCCCCGCTGCCCACTGGCCATCCCCTGCGGCTCCGTTTCCCGGCGTTCTATCCCGATCCGGTCCTGCCGGAGGCGGCCGTTCCCGGCATCACCGCCGTGCTGGGGGAGTTCCACCGGGCGATCGCCGATCTCCAGCGGCGCTTTCTGCGGGTGATCGCCGTGGGCATGGGCTGTGCCGACAGCTTCTTCGAGGAGATGGTGCGGGAGGCCCCCACCCTCACCCGGGCCCTGCGCTATCCCCCCATGGCCCAGGCACCGGGGGAGGGGCATGTCTGGGCGGCGGCCCATGGGGACATCAATCTGATCACGGCCCTGCCGAGGGCCACCGGGCCGGGGCTGCAGGTGCGCGTGGCCGGGGAATGGGTGGAGGCGGCTCCGCCGGAGGGCCGGGTGATCATCAACACGGGGCTGATGCTGGAGCGTCTCTCCAACGGTCAGATTCCCACCGGCTGGCATCGGGTGGTGGCGCCGCCGGGGGCCACCGAAGAGCGCCACAGCGTCGTGCAGTTCTGCCATGCGAGACCCTGGACGGTCTTGGCGCCGGTGCCCTCCTGCTGCGGTCCCGATCAGCCGCAGCGTTACAGCGCCATATCCGCTGCAGATGCCCTCGAAGAGGTGCTTTACCGCATCAATCTGCTCGAGAACTGAGCATCCGCTGGCGAGGATAGCGGTTGTTCAGAAGGCCGCCGTCACCCATGAGTTCGACGATCCAGGGTGCCGGGATTCTCTCGATGTCGCCGGTGTCGATGTTGAGCACCCGGGCGAAATCGGCCGGAGTAGGGCCGCTGAGCTCACAGATCCAGCCGATGAACCATGGCCTGCCGGCCATGGCCACCACGGCCAGGTGCCCGGCTCGGGCCTCGCGGAAGCGCTGGGGGTTGGCCCGCCTCAGGGGGGCCACCGCTGGATCGATCTGGCCGGGTGCCATGGCAGACCTCTGGTACATCTGTACTGTAGCCGGATCGCTCCGGCGCGCCACCGGTCTGCGGGGGGCCCATAGGCTGGGCCCACCCAGAGGCGGACTCCGTGGACGAAGGCAGCAGGCAGGAACCCGGCGCAAGCGAGGGCAGCACCAGAGCGAGCAGCACCGATCAGGACAGCAGGGCCGCAGGCGGCCAGGCCTTTCAATACGAGCCCCTGGAGCGCTTCGGGGAAGGCCTCACCACCGCCCGCCCCTGGAACCGGGCCGCCCTGGCGGGGGTCGAGCGTCTCAACGGGCGGGTGGCGATGATCGGATTCCTGGCGGCCCTGATCGGCGAGGAGTTCACCGGCAGGGGAATCCTCGGCCAGCTGGGCCTGATGCTGCGCTGGCTGCTGGGCTGAGGCCCCCCTGCCGGAGCGCTCCATCCCAGGGGCGGCCTTCCATGGGGCCGCCATCCCCGACTGAGGGCCAGGCCCGACGGGAAACGTGATGGCCGGCGCCGGGACCAGCCCTCTGTACATCGTCATGATCAGCATCCACGGCCTCATCCGTGGCAAGAATCTCGAGCTCGGCCGTGACGCCGATACGGGCGGACAGACGAAATACGTGGTGGAACTGACCAGGGCCCTGGCCCGCCAGCCTGGGGTGGCCCAGGTGGATCTGGTCACGCGCTGCATCAAGGATGCAGACGTCTCGACGGACTACGACAAGCCGATCGAAGTTCTGGATGACAACGCACGCATTCTTCGGCTTCCTGCAGGACCGGATCTCTACATCCCCAAGGAAGAGCTCTGGGGCCATCTCGACGCCTTCACCGATGAGCTCTTCAGCTGGCTCCATCATCAGCCGAGCCGGCCGGACGTTCTCCACAGCCATTACGCCGATGCCGGTTATGTCGGAGTGCGCCTCTCCCATCTCACGGGTCTGCCGCTCATCCACACTGGCCACTCCCTCGGCAGGGACAAGCTGCGCCGGCTCCTGGCCCTCGGTCTGTCCGTCGAGGAGATCCAGAAGCGTTATCGGATGGCGGAGCGAATCAGCGCCGAAGAGGATGTGCTGAACAGTGCCAGTCTTGTGATCACAAGCACCCACAATGAGATCGAAGATCAATACGAGCTCTACGACTGCTACACCCCTGAGAAGATGTCGGTCATCCCACCGGGCACCGACCTCAATCAGTTCCATCCACCGACATCTGAGGATGGCCCGGTTGCCTTTGCCGGCACCCTTGCTAAGTATCTCAGGGAGCCTGAGAAGCCGATGATTCTGGCGCTCTCAAGGCCGGATGAGCGCAAGAACATCGTCACCCTCCTGGAGGCCTATGGCAAGTCAAAGCGCCTGCAGAAGCTGGCCAATCTTGTGATTGTTGCCGGGAATCGAAATGACATCCGTGAGCTGAATGAGGGCGCCCAGCAGGTTCTGACCGAGCTGCTTCTTGTGATCGACTGCCATGAGCTCAATGGCCTGGTGGCCCTGCCCAAGCACCACGCCCCCAGTGATGTGGCCGACATCTATCGACTGGCCGCCTCCTCACGAGGGGTTTTTGTCAACCCGGCCCTCACCGAACCCTTTGGGCTCACCCTGCTCGAGGCGGCGGCCAGTGGACTGCCGCTCGTGGCGACGGAAGTCGGTGGACCCGTCGACATCATCGGGAATTGCAGGAATGGTCTGCTGATTGATCCTCTTGATGAAGCATCGATTGCCGGCGCCCTGCTGATGATTCTCGAAGATGATGCTGTGTGGTCCACATTCTCTGACAATGGCCTGACGACGATTGCCAGGTTCTATTCCTGGGAAGCTCATGCCAACCGGTATCTGAAATTGGTGGAGGATCTGATCGTTCAGAACCGCGTGGTGGCCCGTCCGGCCCCGCTGGCGAAGCCACCCGCCGTTCAGACAAGAACCCGCGCCATCTTCACCGCCATCGACAACACCCTTCTGGGTGATCCGGAGGCCCTCTCTCGCTTCGTGAAGTTGATGAGGGAGCAGCACCGCAGGGTGCTGTTCGGGATTGCCACCGGACGACGGCTCAACTCGGTGCTCAAGCTCCTGAAGATTCATGCCATCCCCATGCCCGACGTGCTCATCACAAGCCTGGGAACCGAGATCTATACCCCACCCCAGTTGACGACGGACATCTCCTGGATCCACCATATTGATCATCTCTGGACACCCCAGGCTCTCAAACGCCTGATGGATCCATTACCCGGTCTGACCCTGCAGGCGAAGGAACACCAGAGCCGATTCAAGCTCTCCTATTTCTATGATCCCCAGCAGGCGCCTGCGATGGAGGAGATTCTAACCCTGCTGCGACAGCATGAGCTCTCTGCCCATACCAGCCTCTCGTTCGGCCAGTTTCTTGACTTCGTTCCGGCCCGCGCCTCCAAGGGCCAGGCCCTGCGCTATGTCGCCAACCAGTGGAAGATTCCCCTGCAGCATGTTCTGGTGAACGGTGGATCCCGTGATGATGAAGACATGCTCCGTGGCCAGACCCTTGGCGTGGTGGTCGACAGCCCCCATCGTCAGGAACTGACCCAGCTCAGTGACTCCGAACGGGTCTATTTCTCTGCCAGAGCCCATGCCTCTGGGATCCTCGAGGCCATCGACCACTATGACTTCTTCGGGCGATGAGCAGTCCCCGCACCTCCCGCTGATGCGACGTCTGCTGCTCTGCACGGACCTGGATCGCACCCTGCTTCCCAATGGTGTGATGCCCGAATCGGAGGGGGCCCGAGCCATGCTGACCCGGGTGCTGCGCCAGCCCGGGATCTCGCTGGCCTACGTCAGCGGCCGGCATCTGGCCTTGGTCGAGCAATCGATTCGGGAGTATGACCTGCCCCAGCCGCACTGGATCATCGGCGACGTCGGCAGCTCCATCCACGTCAGGGACGGCGATGGCTGGTCCCTTCTCGACGCCTGGTCGCGGTACATCGCCGCGGACTGGCAGGGCTGTTCCGCGGGCCAGCTGCGCGCCCTTCTGGGGGGATGTCCCGGCCTGGTGCTGCAGCCCGAGGACAGGCAGAACGCCCACAAGCTCAGTTTCTTCCTTTCACCGCAGGCCGATCTCCCCGCCCTCACGCGGGCCATTCAGGCCTGCCTCGAGCCCCTGGCGATCGCAACCACGCTGATCTTCAGCAACGATGAGCCGGCGCGTGTCGGCCTGTTGGATGTCCTGCCGCAGCGGGCCGGCAAGCTCCATGCGGTCGAGTTTCTGATGCGGGAGCAGGGCTTTTCCGCTGAACAGACGCTCTACGCCGGTGACAGCGGCAATGATCTCTGCGTGCTCACCAGCCGGCTGCCGGCCGTGCTGGTCGCCAATGCCCATCCGGATGTGGTCGAGCGGGCCGTGCGGGAGGCGGCCCGAAACGGTACGTCTGAGCTTTTGTATCTTGCCAGAGGTGGCTTTCAGGGCATGAACGGCAACTACAGTGCCGGCATCCTGGAAGGGATCGGCCATTTTCATGCCGAGGCCATTCCGGAGCTGGATTGAACGATGCCGACGCGATGTCCGATCACCATATTTGGAGAAGTTCTGTTTGATTGTTTTCCGGATGCCACCGAAGTTCTTGGTGGTGCGCCCTTCAATGTGGCCTGGCACCTCAGGGGGTTCGGCCTGTCTCCCCGACTGGTCAGCCGGGTCGGCGGGGATGCCAGAGGCGAGCGGATCCGCTCCGCCATGGGGCGCTGGGGCCTGGATGCGTCCGCTCTGCAGACAGATCCGTGCCATCCCACCGGCCGGGTGAGCGTCACCCTCGTCGATGGCGAGCCCCGCTACGCGATCTTGTCGGGCAGTGCCTACGACTTCATCGATCCGCCCGAACCAGCCATGGTCCCGGCCGCGGGCCTCCTGTACCACGGGACCCTGGCCCTTCGCCATCAACCCTCGGCGTCGGCCCTGACGTCCCTGAAGTCACGGCATCGGGGGCCGATCGTCCTGGATGTGAACCTGCGCCGCCCCTGGTGGTCGATCGAGACGGTTCTGCCCCTGGTGGACGCTGCCGATCACGTCAAGCTCAATGCGGCGGAACTGGCCCTGCTGACCCCGGACGGGCCGCCCGAGGACGATCGGGACGCCCTGGCCGCCTCCATGCACCGTTTTGCTGAGCGTCACCGTCTGGAGACCCTGGTGGTCACCCGCGGTGCCCTCGGTGCCCTGCACTGGCGTGGCGGCGTGATCGTTTCCGTCGCCGCCGCCGCCGCTGGCCCCGTTGTCGACACGGTGGGTGCGGGGGATGGGTTTGCCGCCGTCCTGCTGCTGGGGCTCAGCCAGGGGTGGCCATGGGCCGAGACCGTCGCCCGTGCCGGCGATTTCGCCGCGGCCCTGGTGTCACAGCGCGGTGCCACCATCGATGACCCGTCGCTCTACGCGCAGTTTCTGGCGTCATGGGGGGTTGGCTGATCCGATGTACGAACAGATTTCCCACTCCCTGTTGAATTCCATCCTGGATGATCTGCGTCCTGAGATCCGACGCCAGGACTTGCGTCACTTCTACACCAGGCTGGGCGCCAACTTCTACGCCATCCATTCGTTGTTCGTCACTCTCTACGGCCGACGTGACGACTTCAAGTTCCAGCTTCTGCGCCTGGTCGAAACCATGGCCCGTGGCTACATCGATCGTTCGCCCGATCTTGAATCGCTCGATATCCAAAGGGAGAATGACTACAACTGGTTCCTCTCCCAGAAGTGGGTCGGGATGGCCGTTTACTCCAATGGCTTCGCTGAGAACCTTCCTGATCTGGCCAGCAAGATCGGCTACTTCCAGGAGCTGGGTATCAACATGGTGCACATCCTTCCGATCCTGATGTGTCCAGCTGGAAAGAGCGACGGTGGCTATGCGATCAGTGACTTCCGCCGCATCGATGCCAGGGTCGGCACGCTTGATGATCTGTGCGGGATTGCCGACGAGTTCAGAAAGCGTGAAATCCTGCTGGTTCTTGATATCGTTCTCAACCACACATCGGATGAGCACGAGTGGGCCCAGCGTGCGATGGATGGTGAACAGCATTATCAGGATTATTACCACGTCTTTGACGGTAGGGATATTCCCGATGTCTTCGAGCAGAGCATGCCCGAGGTGTTCCCCGAGAGCGATCCGGGTAATTTCACCTGGAATGGGGAGATGCAGAAGTGGGTGATGACGGTCTTCCACGAATACCAGTGGGACCTCAACTACTCCAACCCGGCGGTATTCATCGAAATGCTCGATGTGCTGCTGTTCTGGGCCAACCAGGGTGTGGATGTTCTGCGGCTCGATGCCGTTGCTTTTCTCTGGAAGAAGCTCGGCACCAGCTGCCAAAACGAACGCAAGGCCCACCTCATCCTGCAGTTGATGAAGGACTGTTGCCAGGTGACCGCGCCAGGTGTCCTGTTCATCGCCGAGGCCATCGTGGCCCCCACCGAGATCACCAAATACTTCGGTGAAGACGCCATCGTGGCCAAGGAATGTGAGATTGCCTACAACGCCACCCTGATGGCCTTGCTCTGGGACGGGGTGGCCACCCGCAACACCCGGCTCCTCTGCCAGGGCCTCAAGAGCCTGCCCAACAAGCTGGAACGGGCCACCTGGCTGAACTACGTCCGCTGCCATGACGACATCGGCTTCGGCTTCGATGACAGTGACATCGAACAGGTGGGCTACGACCCCCGTGCCCACCGGCGCTTTCTGATTGAGTATTTCAAGGGGGATTTCGATGCGATTCCCCGCGGGCTCATCTTCATGCCCAACGACACCACGGGTGATGCGCGCATCTGCGGTTCCCTGGCTTCCCTGGTCGGTCTGGAGTCGGCCCTCGAATCGAAGGATCAGCAGCTGATCGCCACCGCCATCAGCCGCATCCTGCTGATGCATGGGGTGATCCTTTCGTTCGGGGGAATCCCGCTCATCTACAACGGCGATGCCCTTGGTGTGCTGAACGATTACAGCTTCTATGCCGACCCCAGCAAGTGCAATGACACCCGCTGGGTGCACCGCCCCAAGATCAACTGGACCAGGGCCGAGCTCCGATGGAGGCAGGGAACCGTGGAGCATACGATCTTCTCGGCGATGAAGAAGATGATCGCGATTCGCAAGGAGATCTCAGCCTTTGCCGATTTCAACAATCGCCAGATCTTGTCCCTGGATAACGACCATCTGCTGGCGTTCGTGCGGACCAATCACCTGCGGCCATCGGAGCTGGTGCTGGTGGTGGCCAACTTCAACGACCAGCCCCGGTTCTTCGACCTCGAAAGCCTGGTGCCGCAGGTCTTCAGCAGCCACGATGGACTGGTCGATCTTCACTCGGGCCGGCGGCCGTCCCAGTCCGGCAGCCGCATCGTGCTGCAGGCTTACCAGTTCTACTGGCTGACCAAGACCTGAGCGCCCGATTCTCCCCCCGCCCGACGCTTCCCCTGCCCATGCGCGTCGTCACCCCCGTTCTGCTGGCCCTGCTGCTGGCTTCGGCGGCGGTGGCGGTCACCGTGTCGGTGCAGCCGGCCCCCAGCGGCAGCACCCCCGCAGCGTCCACTCCAGCCTCGACAACACCCGCGACGCCGGAGCCATCGCCGCCGCAGCCGGCCCCGCGCGCCTATCCCCGGCTGCCGGCGGACCCCGCCGCCATCGCCTCCCAGCTGGCCGCCGCCGAGCTGGCCCTCCGCTCCACTGAGACCCCGGCCGGGCTCCTGAGCGAGCTGGGGCACCGCCAGCAGGTCATCTATCGCCGGCTTGCCACCGATCCGGCCCTGGCCGCCCGGGTGCGGGCCTTCCTGCCGGTCCGCTGGCAGGGGGTGATGGACCGCCACGTGGCGGCTCGCCGGGAGTTTCTGGCCATGCACCGGGGGGGGCGGCGCCCCGCCGTCGTTCCCGCCTGGCGGATCATCCCGCCCGAGCCCGCCGCCGACCTGCTGCGCTACTACCGGGAGGCGTCCGCCGCCACCGGCATCCCCTGGGAGGTCCTGGCCGCCATCAACCTGGTCGAAACGGGCATGGGCCGCATCGATGGCGTCTCCGTCGCCGACGCCCGGGGCCCGATGCAGTTCCTCCCCACCACCTGGGCCCAGCCGGGCGTCGGCAAGGGCGACATCCGCGATCCCGAAGACGCGATCCACGCCGCGGCCCGCTACCTGGTGCGCCGCGGTGGCCTGCGGGACATCCGCCGGGGGCTCTGGGGCTACAACAACAGCCGGCATTACGTGCGGGCCGTTCTGCTCTACGCCGAGCTGCTGCGCATGGATCCCCAGGCCTTCACGGGTCTCTACCACTGGGAGATCCATTACGCCTCCGCCGCCGGCGACCTCTGGCTGCCGGTGGGCTACAACCAGCCCCGCCCCCTGGCGGTCGGCACCTACCTGAAGCGCTTCCCCGCCTCGGCCCCTCCGGGACCCTGAGGAGCCTGCCAGCATGGGATCCCGCTGGGCTCCGATCACCCGGCTTCCCCATGACCCAGCGGCCCATGACCCAGCTGCAAGCGATCAACATCGCCAAGGTGACCACGATCGTGGGGCTGCTGGTGCCGGCCCTGGTTCTGGGGGTGGAGTCCGGGCGGGTCGCCATCTACCTGGCCCTTCACATCAGCTACTGCCTCTGGTGGCTGCTCGAGGAGGTGCTGTTCCCCTGGCGCACCACCCAGCTCTTCACCGAGGTGGTTCAGCCGCCGCAGGCCATCGCGGTGGTGCTCTACGTCGGGGTGTTCTACGCCGTGCCCGGCTGGCTGGCCATGGCCAATCCGGTGCCCATCGGCCCGCTGACGATTGCCCTGGGGCTCAGCCTCTACATCTTCGGATCGCTGCTGAACACGGCGGCCGATGTGCAGAAGGGCACCGCCAAGGCCCTGGGGGCCACCCTGGTGGCGGACGGGGCCTGGCGTCGCGTCCGCCATGTCAACTACCTGGGCGACCTGCTCCGCTACAGCAGCTTCGCGGTGATCGCCGGTTCGCCGTGGGCCTGGCTGCTGCCCGCCTCGGTGCTTGCGCTCTACCTCCCTCGCATGATCCGCAAGGAAGCCTCCATGGCCGAGCGCTATCCCGCTTTCGAGGCCTATCGCCAGAGCAGCTGGTGGCTGCTGCCGGGGCTCGTCTGACGCTGCAGGGGAAGCGGAGCAGGGCTCAGGAAGCCTGGCGTCAGCCGAGACCCCTGCCGAGCAGCACATCCCGAGCGCCATTGACCGCCTGCATGGTGGCGTGGCGGCCGCCCCGGTCAGGGTGATGCTCGGCGGCGGCCCGCTTCCAGGCTGCGGTCACATCGGCTTCCCGGAGCCGGCCCGCCAGGGCCAGCCCGAGACGGGCCCTGGCCTCGATGGCCTCCAGGCTTGGGCTCCGGCCGAGGGGGCCGTGGTCGGCGGCGGAGAGGCCCGTGCCCTTCTTGCGGCGGCCTTTGGTACCGGAGGCCTTGCCCTGGCCGCGGGGGCGTGAAGCCGCGAAGCCCTTGCCGAGCGGCTCATCGGATCGGTCCGAGGCAGCGCTGTCAGGCTGCTCCGGCCGCAAGGACACCAGGGTCAGACGGGGGTCGAGCAGGGTGCGAGCCATGGGTTCAGGTGCCAGCCCGACCGTTGCGTTGATGAGGTTGCCTTGAAGGGGTGGTCGCGACTCAGGCCGCGACGTCGAGGCCGGGGGCCGGATCGATGCTCAGTTCGGCGAGCAGGTCGCTGGAGAGCAGGTCGCTGGCGAGCAAATCCGTGGCCAGAAGATCCGTGGCCGCCACATCGGCCATCTCGGGAGCAACCACCGCAGCGGGGGCTTGGTCGTGGCCACCGGCCATCGCCGGAGCGAGAAACGCCATGGCCAGACCCACCATCAGGGCGAAGACGAAGGTAAGGGCTCGCATCGGCCAAGGAGAGAATCTCCACAGTCCTAACACCGCTCCGCCCCATGACGCTCTCGGGAGGAGAAGATGGCCCGATGGAGCGCAGCGAAACCTCCCCCGCCCCGGCCATCGCCTACGCGGGATTCCGGGTCCGTACGGCGGCCTCGCTGATCGATTCGGTGCTGATGCTGATCATCACCGCCCCACTGCCGCTTCTGGTTTTCATCGTGCCCGACGAGACGGCGGTTCTCGTACTCAGCACGGTGGTGTCGGCTCTGGTGGTGATCCTGTTCTGGCGTTGGAAGCAGGGCACGCCCGGCAAGTTGATGCTCCGCCTGAGAATCGTCGATGCCGCAACAGGCGGCGAACCCGGCCTGCGTCAGTGGTGCCTGCGCTACGTGGGTTACATCCTCTCGACCCTGCCCCTGCTCCTGGGCTTCCTCTGGATCGCCTGGGATCCCCGGCGCCAGGGCTGGCATGACAAGCTCGCCGGCACGGTGGTGATCCGGGTGCCCCGTCGTGCGACCGGGGCCGGGAACGCTGGTGCTGGACCTCCCTGACATCCGTCCCCTGCGGCCATGACAGCTCCCTCCCCCGATCCCCTCGATGAGGCCATCGCCGCCCGCCGTGCCCAGGACCCCCTGGTGGGGGCCCGGATCGGGGCCGAAGAGATCAGCCGCCGGCTCCTGAAGGCCATGGCGTCCGACCGGGGCGTGCACGTCGAATCGCTGCTGGCGGTCTGCGGTGCCCTGGCGGGCCAGGCCTGCCAGGCCGGTGTGCGGGCCCGGTCCAGGGCGGCCGGCCTGGCGGAGCTCTCGGGACTGCACGTGGTCGGCACCGGGGACGGGGGGTCCTGCCTGGTGGGCGAGGGGCTGGTCCAGGCCCTGTTCAACGATCCGTATTCCACCTGGGGTCTGGCCGCCGGCGCCGCCCAGCAGGCGGGCTGCACGGCCCTGCCGGACCCGACGGCCCTGTGGCGCCACGGGATGGAGCACCTCGGCCAGGGGGACTTCGGTGTGCCCCAGGTGCCCGACGCCCACCAGCCGTCGCCCGAATCCCTGCAGGCGCTGCCGACCCTCTGGCCGGCCCTGTTGCCGCTGGCCCAGCGGTTCTGCCCCGAACCGGTGGAGTGGCCGATCCTGTTCGGCCTGGTGGCCCAGAAGGCGATCACCATGGGCCGTGAGGTGATCGATCCCTGTCTGGCACTGCGCATCGTGATGGACACCGCCATCGCCGGCGCCATGGTGGTTCTGCCCCAGAGCCCGGAGCCCGCCAGCGCCCCCTGACCGTGTCGGGCGCCACGGGCATCCGCGTCCTGACATCCCCGTCTTGGCAGCGGCGGCCAGGGGCGTTACCAAGGCCTTCACGGTCCCTTGCAGCAGGCGGATGGTCTCCCGCTTCCCACGGTTTCTGACGGCACTGGCCCTGCCCTGGCTGGTGCCCCTGTCCCTGGCGCCCCTGCCCCTGCTGGCGATGGGGGAGCCGCCGCCCCGGCCGCTGGAGATTCCCCTGGAGGTGCCGGTGGGCGACCTGGGGCAGAACGATCGTCTGCCGGATCCACTGCGGTCCCGCTACAAGCCGGCTCCGGTGGGGGCGTTCCCGGTGCCCCAGGCCGGGGCCCTGGGCTATCCCCTCGGCCTGCAGCCCAGCGAGCAGGCACCGTTCGGCTGGCGGCTGGCGGACGCGCGCAACGCCTGGCGCATGCACACCGGCCTCGATCTGATCGCCCCGGAGGGAACGCCGGTGTTCGCCGTGCTGCCGGGCACCGTGCGGCTGGTGGATGAGGTGGGTGGCTACGGCCTGCTCGTGGTGATCGACCACGGTCTCGGCTGGCAGAGCCTTTACGCCCACCTGCTGGATGTGGCGGTTCTGCCCGGGGAGAGCCTGGTGGCGGGGCAGCCCATCGGCCGGGTGGGCAGCAGTGGCTCGGCCACCACGGCCCATCTGCACTTCGAGTGGCGCCAGATGCGCCAGGGGCGACTGGTGGCTGTGGACCCCTCGCCGCTGCTGCAGACGATCGGCACCGGCCCCTCCGTGGCGGGCCGGGCGCCCTTGCCGCCGCTGCCCTGAGCCAGGGTGTCGTCTTCCCTCGCCGTTCAGGGGCGGTCGGGATCCAGCGGCAGGCGCTTCAGGGCCAGGGCCAGCCGCCGCGCTGCCAGCAGCAGGGGATAGAGGCGGCGGCTGCGGGAGGGTCCGTCGAACAGCGGCACCAGCAGTTGCAGCAGGGGATCACTGGGCCGCATCAGGGCGCAGAGCTGCCGCACGGCCTCCGCCCCGTGCCAGGCCCGCTCCCCCTGGAGCAGGACCGCCCCCTGGGCCAGCGGCAGGCCCCGCTCCCGCAGGTCACGGCGCAGGGCCGCGTCGGCCCGCCCATCGACGATCTGCAGATGGGGGATCCCGCCGCGCAGTTCGCTGCTGAGGGCGAAGTGACGGCAGAACGGACAGCCCCCGTCGTAGACGAGGCGCAGGGTCTGCGGGGCGACGAGCCCCAGGGTCTGCGGGGCCGGATCGGGCGGTGGGGATGGGGGGGCGCCCATCGCTGCAGGGGGGATCAAGGGTGGGCGGCCGAGACGGCGGCAGCGTGATCGGAAGATTCGATTCTGGCGCCGGCGGCAGAAGAGCGGCGCAGGGACGTCGACAGATCGATTTCTCCAAGTCCTGACAGGTGGCTGGATTCTGTGATCCTCGGCACCGTTCGATTCCTCAGAACGGTTAGATCCTCTGCCAATGGATGACTGGAAAGATGCTCACACCAACCACCCGCTTGAGGCTCCAGGAGATCATCGGCAGGATTGCCGATTCCCGCCCGGTCAGCCTCCATGAGCGCATCTATGTTCAGAAGTTCGCTGATCGCGATGCCAGCGTCTGGAGCTGGTTGCGGCGGGCCCAGCGCACCCAGCAGCGGGGTGAGCCCGAATCGGAACTCGACCGCTTCATGGGCTCGCTGGATCTGGGCGACCCTTGTGACAGCAGCGGATTCGATCCTGGCCGGGACGATCTTGGGGATTGGTTCAGCGGAGCTCCGCATTGGCTCAGGCGCAGTTGAGTCGCCCTTAAGCGGTAGAAACACTCATTGCCGAATCTTCGTCGCATCGGCAACGGACATGCGTGTGGGAGCGTGTGTTGATGCCATGGTCAGGTCGCAGTCCGGTCGGAGGGTGCCATGGATGCCTTGCTTTGTAGCTATCGCAACTGTTCGGAACGGATGCGGATCATCCGCTGCTGCGGACCCGAGGATTTCTTCCTCGAACGGGTTGTCTTTCCCTTCGAAGTGCTCACCTTCCATTGCCCACTCGCCACGGATGTGGAGATCTGGGCGCGGGATTCGGCGGGTGTCGTCCTCAGCGAACGGCTCCCCGCCGATGCCCTGGCCATGCAGCAGAGTGAGCTGTCGCCCCGTCCGGAATGGCTGCCCCAGGTTCCGAACCGAGCGGTGGGGGTGAGGGGCAACGCCAGCTCGGTCTGTCTGCTGCCCCACTGACCCCGGCTTCCTCACCCGCAGGCCTGCAGCCTCCGGCCCCGACCACCGGCATCGTCTGCAGCGCCAGTTACCGCGAGCACCTCACCGGCCCCTGGCATCCGGAGTGCCCCGCCCGGGTCGATGCCGTGATCCAGGGCCTGGAGCGGGCCGGTCTGCTGGCCCGCTGCCGGATCCTTCCACCGCGCCCGGCCACGGATGCGGAGCTGCTGCGCTGCCACACCCCGGGGTACCTGCAGCGGGTCGAGGAGGACATCCAGGCGGGCCGGGACCAGCTCTCCACCGGCGACACCGCCATCAGCCCCCACTCGGAGCGCACGGCGCGGCTGGCGGCGGGGGGGGTGCTGGCGGCGGTGGAGGCCGTCATGGAGCAGCGGGTGCGCCGGGCCTATGCGGTCGTCAGGCCTCCCGGGCACCATGCCAGTGCGGCGCGGGGCATGGGCTTCTGCCTCTACAACAACGTGGCCGTCGCCGCCCGCCACCTGCAGGCGGTCCATGGTCTCGAGAAGATCCTTGTCGTCGACTGGGACGTGCACCACGGCAACGGCACCCAGGACATCTTCTGGTGCGACCCCTCGGTGCTGTTCTTCAGCAGCCACCAGGCGCCCCTCTATCCGGGATCCGGCAGCCGCCGGGAGCAGGGGGAGGGGGCCGGGGCGGGCTACACCCGCAACTGCCCCCTGCCGGCCGGAACGTCGGGGCCCGAGCTGGTGGCCGCCTGGCGGGAGGAGCTCCTGCCACTGGCCGAGGCCTTCGCCCCTGACTTCGTGCTGATCTCGGCCGGTTTCGATTCCAGGGCCGGCGATCCCCTGGGGGATTTCCGGCTGCAGGACGGGGATTTCGCGGCCCTGACCCAGCTGCTGCTCACCATTGCCGCCGACCATGCCCAGGGCCGTCTGGTGTCCGCCCTGGAGGGCGGCTACGACCTGGAGGGCCTGGCGTCGGCCAGCGCCGCCCACGTGGCCTGCCTGCTGGGGGACAGCGGGCCGCGCTGACCCCGCCACCAGAGCCAGGCCTCGCGGTTGATCAGCAGTCCGATCAGCACCATGGCGAGCATCAGCACGATCTGGTCAGCCCGGGCGTCCGGCACCAGGATGTCGGCGGCCAGATGGGGGACGTTGGTGAGGGTGTACACAACGCTCAGCCAGAAGTGGGCGGCGCGCCAGTGGCGCCAGCGGCGCGGCTGGCCCGGATCACTGGCGGCGTAGGCGATCAGCACGACCGCGGCCAGGGGCACCAGAAAGTAGCCCAGCATGGCGCCGAACAGCAGCGGCAGCCGGGCGGTCGCCACGTGGCCGTGGATCTCCGGGGAGATCCCGTGGAACAGGGGCATCAGGCCCAGCTCCACGTGGAACAGCATCGCCAGCAGCCAGGCGATCCAGAGGCTGCGCAGACGCAGGGCGTGGTCGATGGCTGGGGCCATGGGGACGTTCCAGGGCCCCCTGAGTCTGGGCAGCCCTTCCGGCGACGCGTGCGCAATGGCCCGGTTCTTGATGGGCCGGTCCGTTGCCAGGCTCCTTACATTGGGCGGACGGTCCTTGGGTCCTTCCCCCCAGGCTGCTTGTGATGACCTCCACGACCTCCTCCCTGCCCAACACCGCGGTGGCCACCGGGCCCGCCGGGAGGCCCATGGCCCAGCCCATGGATGCCGGGCTGCTGGAGGGTCTGCAGGACCACCTGGGTCTGGAGCGCAAGGCCAGCGCCGCCTACTGGGCCATGGCTCTGTGGTTCGCCGAGCGGGAACTGCGTGGCTTCGCCGCCCACCTCATGGCCGAGTCCCATGGCGAACAGCAGCATGCCGGCCTGCTGGCCGATTACCTGATCGCCCGCGGCCAGACGGTGGACCTCGGCGAGCTGCCCGCCCCCTGCCAGCGCTGGAACGACTTCGAGGCTGTGCTCGCGGACGCCTTCCGCCTCGAGGCCGATGTCACCACGTCCCTGCAGCTCCTTTATTCCATGGCCGAGCGCGCCGGCGACGTGCGCACCACCGTCTTCCTCGACCCGATGATCCAGGGCCAGATCGCCGCCGAGAACGGCGCGGCCCACCTGCTCGGTCGGGTGCGCTTCGGGCGCCAGGAGGCTGCCTCCATGCTGCTGATCGATGGCGAACTGGCGGCCGCCCAGGCGGCGGTCGCTGCTTAGGTCTGACCCTCGGGGACCGGCCCCCTTGCCCCGGCGGATCAGGCGGCCAGGGGCCGGCTGGTGATCTCCAGCAGGAAGGCGGCGGCGAGGGGATCCCGCAGGGGCAGGCGCGTCAGTGCATGGGCCTGGCGCTGCAGTTCCAGGCGGCGTTGCTCGAGTCGGCGGGTTTCACGGCCAAGCCTCAGGCGGAGCCGTTCGTCGCGGCAGGCGGCCCCCTGCCCCTTCAGCCGCTGCCAGCTCTGGCGCACGGCGGCCATGTCGCGGCAGAGGCTGCCGATGAGGCTGTCGCCGGTGTGGATCGGGGCGGCCATCGCGGTTCAGGCCGCCAGGGGTGCACCGTCGACCAGGGCCGGTGCCAGGCGCAGGCTGGTCTCGCCGCTGGGGACCTGCATCAGGTCGGCGGC
>NZ_JAFKRK010000003.1:0-74635 GCF_019038535.1 Synechococcus sp. CCAP 1479/9
GCGGGTGGTGCCGATCAGCTCCCCGATGCGCTCATGGGTGAGGCGGAAGGGGAGGTCGCACCAGGGGCCGCAGCGGCGCCCCAGGCGGCGCACCAGCAGCGAAAGCAGGGCATGGAGCCGCTGCTCGGCGCTGCCGAGGTGGCGGATGCGCAGCAGCTGCAGGGTCCACTCGTTGACCGGATCGAAGCCATGGCCTTCGAGGGGCTCGGCATCGCTGCGGAAGCAGAGGGGCGTGAGGGCCTCGACGCAGACGCCCTCGCTGCAGAGGCGGTCGGTGCGCAGCTGGTCGCCTGGTTGGAGGAAGGCCAGGGTCATCCCCTCGGTCTCCTCGCAGGGGCAATAGACGCGGGCGATGCCGTCGAGGACCTCGAGGCAGGAGCCGCCGGGGCGGGGGGTGGGGTCAAGCAGAACCGTCTGACCGGCGGGCATGCGCACGGCACTGACGGGATCGTCGGGGAGGAAGCGGTAGCGCATCGGGCGAAGAGAGGGGCCTTATTGCGAATAGCTCTCAACCTAGACGCTCCACCGGCACTTTTGCAAGCGATTCTCAATAGCAGCTGGTGGTTGCGAGGTGGGGGTCACTAGCGTCGAGAGCTGCTTTCAGAGGCGCTGCCGTGATCCCCGATGCCCCATGGCTGCTCGAACGGGAACGCCGCTGCCGCCGGGAAGGTAGCGGCCTGACGACGGCGGACCTGGTCGGCTGCTGGCGACTGGAGCGGATCTGGAACAAGGGGAGCCGGGAGCCAGCCTCGGTGGCCGCCGTCTTGCTGCGGGGGCTGGCGGCCCGGCTGCGGCTGTCCGCGGACGGGGCCGGTCCGGAGGCTGGGGACCTGCGGCTGGCCAACAGCGTGCGCCTTGGTGTTCTGGAGCTTCGCTTCGAGGGTGTGGGCCGTCTGGAGGGCCGCCGCCCGCTGCTGGTCTTCAGCTTCGAGCGCCTGCTGCTGCTGCTGGGCGGGCGGGTGCTGATCGAGCGGACTCTGCCCCAGCCCGATCCGCTGCGCCGGCCCTTCTTCGCCCTGATCGCCGCCGAACGCTCGGGGTGGCTGGCGGCCCGGGGTCGCGGCGGCGGCCTCGCCCTGTGGCTCCACGAGGGGGACGAAGGACAAAAATGAGGCTAGGGTGAATGAAAATTGAATAAAAGGTTGGAACCATGGCTGAGTCTGCAACGGCCCTGCAGGACTGGTTGCTCCTGAGGGCGCAGGACGGCAGCACGGCGACCCTCCCGGACAACCTCTCGCGGGCCTTCCAGGCCAGCGACCTCAGCCTGTTGCCGGTGTTCGTGGCCCATGCCTGGCAGGAGCACCTCCTGGAGGAGGCGGACCGCGGACGGCGCCAAGCCACCGAGGCCCAGCAGCAGGATCGCGCGGCCGCCTTCCATGCCGAGCTCGGCCTCGATGCCCAGGCCGACGGCGACCTGGCCCTGCAGCTGGGCCGGGAGGTGGATCGTGGCCTCCGCGCCTGCCGCTGCGAGCTTCACCTCACGGCCCAGTCGATGCCGGATGGTCTGCGCTGGTTTCGCCTGGAGATCAGGGACAGCCCCGCCGACCCCGGGGGGCACCAGGAGACGGTCCAGGTCCTGCCCGTCGCCGGTGAATCCCAGGCCCGGGCCATCCGCACCGCCATCCATGCGGTACTGGAGGAACGCGGTTGGCAGGCCAGCGCCGAGCCGGGGCTGTTCCACCTCGAGGGTCCCCAGCTGGCGGCCCTGGTGGCGATTCTGAAGCGGCCGGCCTGAGCCCCGGCTTGCCGGCCCGGACCGGGGATGGCGCTGTCAGGGGCTGGCCGGCGGGCCGGGTTCCTGCATCCGCTCGAGGTTGGAGCCGAGGTCGGATTCGAGAAACTCCTTCACCACATGGCCCATGCCGCTGAGCCCCGCCAGGGCCGATTGCAGGGCCGGCAGGTTGATGGCGACCTCCTCGTTGGGGTAGGCCCGCAGGAATCCCACCGCCGAGAGCGTTCCCGAGCCGGACTCGATCCCCAGGATCGTGGCCGACCGCAGCGCCACCATGCCCACCTGCGGCGCCCTCAGCGGATAGAGGATGCCGGACAGCCGCTCCAGAGCACTCTCGCCGAAGCGGGTGCTGAGCAGCCGGGTGGTCAGCGCCAGCGGCAGCGTCACCCGGTGGTTCAGCAGCCTGCCGACCTCGGCGGGGTCCTTGCCGCCCAGCCGCAGGGCATCCCCCAGCAGGCCCACGGCCTCACCGGTCCGGGCCAGCCGTTCCAGGTCGGCGACGGGGATCGAACGGCGAAACGCTCCGCTGACGAAGACCACCTGCTCGGCGGCCTCGGCCGCCGGCCCGGCCAGGATCAGCAGGGCCGCCAAGCCGGTGGCGCCCCAGGCGTGGGCCGTTGAGGGCAGGGAAGGCAGGGGGGGCATCGATCGGGTGGCCGGATCCTTGGGTGCCCGATCAAGTGTGGGTCAGACGACGGGCACCGGCGCTTCAGGGGTTCCAACTCGCCAGCCGGTCGGTCACGTCGACCAGGGTGAGGCCGTCACCCCCCCAGCCACCCGTGGGCAGCAGGGCCGGGGCTCCGGGCCCGGGGGCGACGGCGGGGCCGGCGGCGAAGGCTCCGTTCACCCAGGCCAGCAGCAGCCCCCGCAGGGGCCCGCCGCCCCGGTCATAGGGGGAGCCCATGTTGAAGTGATCACCGCCGCCCGCCAGGACCAGTCGATGGCCGTTGTTCCCCAGGCGGGCGACCCGGGCCATCGGAGCGATGGCTTCGGGACCGGGGGGCACCACCCAGTCACGGCTGCCGCTCACCAGCAGCACCCGGCCCTGGAAGACCGGGCTGGCTCCGGTCTCGAACAGGAGCGACATCGGCGGACTCACCGCCACGGCAGCCTTCACCCGCGGGTCGGCCAGGGCGGCCTGGTCGATGGCGCCCAGGAAGCTGCACTGCAACACCCAGCTCAGGTTGCGCTGGGGATCCTGCAGATCGCCGCAGCGTTTCTGCAGCTGCTGGGAGGTGGGTCGGGCGCCCGCCAGCTGCAGGGCCGTGGTGGCGCCCCAGGACTGGCCCAGCACCACCACCGAACCGGTGTCCAGTCCGCTCGGAAGACCCAGCTTTCCGGCGGCCGCCGCATCGATCAGGGCGGAGATGTCGAGGGGGCGCAGGCGCAGCTCCGCTGGACCGGGCGGTGGCACCTTGCCGGAGAGCATGGCCTGCTGCTGGGTGCGATCACTGCCGGGGTGGCGGGGCAGCAGCACCGTGTAGCCGTGGCTGGCCAGATGCCGTCCCCAGCCCTCGAAGCTTTCGGGCCCATCCCAGAGGCCATGGGAGATGGCCACCAGCCGGCCTGACGCCTGGTGGGTGGGTCGGATCACCACCACCTCCAGGGGCTGGGGCCGGTAGGCCACCCGCAGGGACAGGGTGTCGCGACGCACGGGCAGGGGGCCCGGATTCTGCAGGGCGGGGGTCACCGTCGCCGCAGTCTCCCCCTCCAGCAGACGGTGGGCCGCCAGCAGCTGGGCGTTCATCCGCTGGAGCAGGAACAGGCCCTTGCCCACATCGACGCTGGCGGTCCGGCCCGGCACGGCCAGGAGCACCCCCAGCATCGTCAGGGGGCCCCGGCCGGCGGCCTGGTCCAGCACCTTCAGCACCGTGTCGCTCGACACGTCGGCCGGCAGACCATCGACCCCCCCGAGGGAGGAGAGCAGCAGCAGGGCCTGCTGGGCCAGGGGCGAGGGAACGACCTGGCGGGCCACGTCCAGGGCCTGCAGGGGCAGGGGGGCGTTGAACAGATCCACCAGGGAGCGTCCGATGGCGCCCCTGGTGGCCTGGTTGAGTTCGGCCAGATCACTGTTGCCGGCGAGCAGGGCCCTGGGATCCTTCAGTTCCGCCAGCCGGATCGAGAACGTGGTCTCGACCAGGGGCAGCTTCAGCTCGATCGTCTCGAGGGCCCGGGCCGGTGGTGCAGCGGCCAGGGCCGCGGCCAGGGCCAGACCCAGGCCGGCCAGGGACGGAGATGTCCGCAGCACCAGAGCAACTCCGCTTATGGGGGCGCATCCTGGCAGAAACGATCGGCCCTGACCCGCCCCGTGGGCCTCATTCCACGTCGTCGTGGGCGAAGCGGTTGTAGAGGAAGTCGAGGGCGGTGTTGCGCAGCTCGTAGTACTTCGGATCCTCCATGATGTCCTCCCGATTACGGGGCCGGGGGAAGTCGATGGTCATCACTTCGCCGATGGAGGCAGCCGGGCCATTGGTCATCATCACCAGCCGATCGGCGAGGAAGAGGGCCTCATCGATGTCGTGGGTGATCATCAGCACGGTGCACTTCTGGGTGTTCCAGATCTGCAGCAGCTCCTCCTGCAGCTCCTCCTTGGTGATCGCATCGAGGGCCCCGAAGGGTTCATCGAGGATCAGGACTTCCGGACGGATGGCCAGGGCGCGGGCGATCGCCACCCGCTGCTTCATGCCACCGGAGAGCTGGGTGATGCGCTTCTCGGCCGCCTTGTCGAGACCCACCATCGCCAGGTGCTCCATGGCGATGTCGCGCTTTTCCCTGTCGGGCATCTTCGGCTTGACCGAATCGATGGCCAGGTAGACGTTCTCGTAGGCCGTCATCCAGGGCAGGAGCGCATAGCCCTGGAAGACGACCATGCGATCGGGGCCTGGTTTTTCGATCGGTACTCCGTTGAGCAGCACCTGGCCGGAGGTGGGCATGGAAAAGCCCGAGACCATGTTCAGCAGGGTGGATTTGCCGCAGCCGGAGTGGCCGATGACGCAGACGAATTCCCCCTGCTGCACCTGGAGGTTGATGTTCTCCAGCACCGGGTAGGGGCCGGTGGGAGTGGGATAGACCTTGCCCAGCGCGTCGAAGCGCAGCAGGGGCTGGGTGGCAGTGGTTGTCATGGAAGGGTGATGGCGGACGGATGGGGACGCTCAGGCGCGGAGCAGACGGGGCTGGCCGATGGGGATTTCGGCGATGCTGAAATCGCGGTGCAGGGACACCTCGTTGAGGTAGCCGATCGGGTCTTCGGGGTTGAAGGGACGGCCGTCGAACAGCTCGATCCCCTGGCGCTGGTAGCTCACGTCCTCCAGGCCCAGCTCCCGGGCGGCCGTGCTGAAGACGCCGACGGCGCAGATCCGCTCCAGGATCTCCACGTAGTTGCGCGGGAAGGGGATCTCGGCCCAGCGGGCCAGCTGGGTGAGGATCCAGAGGTGCTCGGTGCGGCTGGGCCGGTTGAGGCCGGCACCGAAGAACAGGTGGTGGGGCTCGCCGTGGGGAGCGAAGGGACCGGTCTCGCCGGGCTGGCCGCTGAAGCGGATCAGATCCGCCTTCATGCCGAGGTAGCGCCGGTCGCTGAGCAGCTCGCTCATCTCCGCCCAGTGGGCGGGGTCGGCGCAGTAGCGGCAGGCCTCCAGCAGGGCCTTGGTGAGAGCGATGTGGGTGTTGGGATAGGCCAGGGCCCAGTCCTCGCGGGCGCCGAGCACCTTGCCGGGGTGCCCCGACCAGATCTCCAGATCGCCCACGATCGGCACGCCGTGCCCGCTGCTGGCGGCCCGGAAGTTCCAGGGTTCGCCGATGCAGTAGCCGTCGATGGAGCCGTCCTTGAGGTCCGCCAGCATCTGGGCGGGGGGCAGGGTCTGCAGGTGGACGTCCTTGTCGGGATCGATGCCGTTGGCCGCCAGCCAGTAGCGCAGCAGCAGGTTGTGCATCGAGGCGGGGTGGACGATGCCGATGCGGTGGGGTTCCCGCTCGTGGCTTCCCAGCCAGGCGCGGTAGTCCTCCACGGTGTTCACCCCCTGTTCCGCCAGCCTCTTGGCGAGGGTCACCTCGTTGCCGTTGCGGCTGATGGTGAGGGCGGAAACGATCGGCAGCGGATCGGCGCCGTGGCCGCCGGCTGTCATCCAGGTGGGCATGCCCGAGGGCATCATCGCGGCATCGAGGGTGTTGTCGACCAGGCCGTCGACCACACCGCGCCAGCTGGTTTCCCGCACCAGGTGCACGTCATCGAGGCCGTGCTTGGTGAAGAACCCCTTGGCCTCGGCCACCGCCAGCGGCGCACAGGCGGCCAGGGGGATGAAGCCCAGGTCGAGATTCACCTTCTCGAGGCCGTGGCGGGCCAGCACCTTGTGGGGCCGGGCCTGCCACTGCTTCACCCGCTTCTGGCGGTTGAGGAAATAGATGATCTCCGAGCGCAGGCTGTAGTAGCTGGGGTGGTGCACCACCGTGAGGCGCGCCCGGGGCCGGGGGATGTCGACCTCAAGGATGCCGCCGATCTTCGATCCCGGTCCGTTGGTGAGCATCACGATCCGGTCGGAGAGCAGCACGGCCTCGTCCACGTCGTGGGTGACCATCACCGCGGTGAGCTCGTGCTCGTTGCAGATCTGCATCAGCTTTTCCTGCAGGTTGCCCCGTGTCAGCGCATCAAGGGCGCCGAAGGGTTCATCGAGCAGGAGCAGCTTGGGCTTGATGGCCAGGGCCCGGGCGATGGACACCCGCTGGCGCATGCCACCGGAGAGCTGGCCTGGGAGTTTGGTCGCGGCCGGGGTCAGCCCCACCATCTCCAGATGCTCTTCGATCACGGCATCCTTGTCGGCCTTGGACAGATCAGGCATCACCTCATCGACCGCCAGGGCGATGTTCTGGCGGACGGTGAGCCAGGGCAGCAGGGAATAGTTCTGGAACACGACCATCTTGTCGGGCCCGGGGCGCTTCACCGTTTCCCCCTCAAGGAGCACGGTGCCTCCGGTGGGGAGATCCAGGCCCGCGATCATGTTCAGCAGGGTGGACTTGCCGCAGCCGGAGTGGCCGATCAGGGAGATGAATTCCCCCTTGCGGATTTCGAGATCAATCCCCTTCAGGGCGAGGTAATTGCCCCCACCGCTGAGGGGAAAGTTCTTTTCGATGTTCTGGACATCAACGAGTGCTGTCATGACGGATCACTGTCGGGTGAGAAAGAAGAAACTGAAGGCCAGGACCATGGCCGTCATCAGCAGGATGCGGGCCAGCAGAAATCGGATCACGTTCCGCTTGTCGCTCATCCAGGCTTCAAGGGTTCCGGAGGCCTGGAGGGTGGGGAAAAGATTCATGGATCTGCCTGAATTACTGACCAGCGGAAATGCGGGACTGGAGCCAGACCATCAGACGGTCAAGAATCAGGCCGATGGCCCCGATCCAGATCACACCCAGCACAATCTCACCCACATAGTTCTGCTGATAGGCATCCCAGATGAAGAAACCGATGCCAACGGTTCCAGGCATGACGATTTCGGCCGCGATGATCGCCAGCCAGGCCAGACCGATGGAGATGCGCAGGCCGGTGAAGATGTAGGGAAGGGCCGACGGGATCAGCACCTTGGAGAAGAAACGACCCTTCGACATCTGCAGCACCAGGGCCACGTTGCGGTAATCCTGCGGGATCTGGCGCACGCCTTCGGCGGTGTTGATCAGAATCGGCCAGACCGCGGTGATGAAGATCACGAAGATGGCGGCGGGCTGGTTCTTCTGGAACACCACCAGGGCGATCGGCACCCAGGCCAGGGGGGCCACCATGCGCAGGAACTGGAACAGGGGGTCAAAGGCGCGGTTGATCGACGGCTTCAGACCCACCGTGATGCCCACGGCGATGCCCACGAGGGCGGCGATGGTGTAGCCCTGGGCCACCCGGCCCAGGCTGGCGAAGGTCTGCCAGAAGAGCCCCTTGTCGAGGCCCCCATTATCGAAGAAGGGATAGAAGATCAGGTTGCGGGTGCGCTCTTCCGTGAACAGGCTGGAGGGTGAGGGCAGACGCGTGACGCCGAAAGCGGACGTGAGTTGCCAAATCAGCAGGAAGCCGCCGATGCCCAGCATCGGTGGCAACCAGTTGCCCTTGTTGCGCAGCAGCCAGGTGAGAGGGTTGAGGCCTTTGGACTTGCGGGGTGTCGCAGGTCCGTCGTTGGGGGTGGAAACCATGGAAACGTTCTCCTGGAAGGGAAGGAAAGATGGGATCGATCGATTCGAAGGACTGGACCGGGGATGGTGGGGGGCGGATCCATGCACGCCCGCCACCATCGGGTTCCCGGCCCTGAAGATCAGCGCTTGATCTTCACGCTGTCGAGGTAGGCCTTGGGATTCTCCGGGTCATAGACGACTCCGTCGAAGAAGGTCTCCTTGCCACGGCTGGACGTGGTGGGAATGTCGCTGGCGGGGAGACCCAGTTCCTGGGCCGCCTGACGCCAGAGATCCTCCCGGGTGACCTTGTCGTTGATGGCCTTGGCCTGCTCGACGCTGTTGATGGTTTCGGGGTAGAACTTCCAGCGCATTGACTCCAGCAGGAACCACAGGGTCAGGCTCTTGTAGGGATAGGAGATAACCCCGCGATCGCTGTTCCAGTACAGGGGACCCATCTTGGGATCGGTCTCCGGTGTCGCCGTGGTGCCGGGCTTGTAGCCACCCTTGAGGGCACGTTCAAGAACGGGTTGGGGGATGTTGTACCACTTCCGTGACGCAAGGATCTTGGCGGCCTCGGCTTTGTTTTCTGGCTTGTCGAGCCACTGCTGAGCTTCGATCACCCCTTTGATGAGGGCGATGGTCGCCTTGGGATGCTTGTCCACCCAGTCGGAACGGATGGCCAGGAACTCTTCGGGGTGCACCGGCCAGATTGAGGCGGTGGTGGTGGCCAGGTAGCCGATCTTGTCATCGACGACGCGGGTCGGCCAGGGATCGCCGGTGCTGAACAGCTCCATGGTCCCGTTGCGCAGCCCCTGCACCGTTTCGGTGGCGGGGACGGTCAGCAGTTCGACTTCCTTGTCAGGATCAATGCCACCGGCGGCCAGCCAGTAACGGATCCAGAACTCCTGGTTGGCCTTGGGAAAGGTGTAGGCGGCCCGGAACTTGCGCCCCTCCTTCTGAGAGAAGCTCTTGAAGAACGGGACGGCCGGCTTCAGATCCGTGCCGAGGTTGGCGTCTTTGATGCTGGTGGACGCGGCGATGCCGTTGCCCTGGCTCATCAACATGGCGAGGATGTACATCGGCACCTTTTTGCCATCCGTGATCGCCCCTTCGGTGATCATCTGGGGCATGGGCAGCTGCCACATCCCACCTTCAATGCCGCCGCCACCTGTCCCGAGCACCACGTTGTCTCTGGCCGCGGGCCAGCTGGCCTGTTTGGTGAGGTTGACCTCTAAACCGTGCTTGGCGAAGAATCCCTTCTCAAGGGCAATGACGAGAGGGGCACCCTCAAGGATGGGGATGAAGCCGAGGCTGACGGTCTTGACCTCCAGATCGGTATTGCCGGCGGCAGGTGCCTGGGTGGTGGGGGCCGAGCCGCCAGCGTCTGTGCTGGTGGGCGGGTTGCCCAGGCAACCGGCGAGAACGATGGTGGAGGTGAGGGCTCCACCGACTAGGGCGAGGAAACGACGTCGCTTGACCATGGTGATGGGATTTGGGAAAGGGGGGGGAGAAGACGGAGGCTCAGCAAAAGAAAGAGGCTGTCATGGCGACAGTCTCATGAGGAGAAAACGGATTGACTGAGTTGAAATCGAAAGCTGTAATCAGCGAAGCTGCATGTTCGAGTCGGTGGATGGATTCGAGAGCTTTAGATGGTCCCCTGTTTGGGGTCCGGCAAGAATAGTGGCTGGATCAGATGGGTGGGTAGGAAGTTCAAGCAGGCTTGCCAATCTGTTCGATCAGACAGCCTGATCAATCGCGGACTTGCTCGTTGCGAATGATGGAGCGGCCAGGGAATTGCTGCCCTCACCGTGTTCCTGGACCTGCCGCATCCGTGCCGACACCTGGGCTTCCGGGTCGACGCCGGCGAAGGTCGGCGGCAGCCACACCCTCACCACCATCAGCAGGGCCATGGTCATCAGGAACAGGCAGACGGCCAGGATCTGTTGCCAGTCCGTCTCCAGCACACCCCGCACGATCACTTCCCGGAGCACCGAGACGATGGCGATTTCCACCGCCACCCCGATCGACACCCGTTGCTCCTGCAGGTAGATGATCAGCAGGCGGAACAGTTCCACCAGGATCAGGATGAAGAGAATGTCGGCCGTGACCTCGTGAAACTCCGAGGCGGAGAAGAGGGTCGAGAAGGTTCGCTTCAGCTGCAGCACCATCACGCCGAACAGTCCCAGGCAGAGGGAAATGGCGATCAGATCCTGGACGGCCTCGAGGGACTGGACGATCTGGCTGCGGCGGAGCTGCTGATGCCAGGGAATGGCGTCATGGGGTGCTGAAACCGGCGTTCCGGTGGGCGGGTGGTTCATGGCGAAGGGTTTTCGGGAACGGGAAGGGGGCCACGGGAAGGGGGTCTGGGTTGTCGCTGGGGGTCTGGGGGCTGGCGGCGCGAGGGACGAGCAGATCGGCCTCGCTGACCTTGACGACCTGGCCCTTGCTGCGGAAGCGGGTCAGGGATTTGGTCACGGTCACCCTGGTCATGCCGGCGATGTCGGCGAGCTGGCGGTGGGTCAGGTTCATGTCCTCCAGCGAGAGGGTGGTGCCGCTGGTGCTGACCCGGCCGAAACGGGCGCCGATCCAGTGCAGCAGGCGCAGCAGTCGGGAGTCGGCGGGTCGGACCCGGTGGATCTGCAGCAGCTGGGTGGTCTGGGTGAACAGATCCCGCATGAATTCCAATGTTTCGCTTTCGCTGGGTTCCCACTCGACCACCACCACCCGGGTGAGGGTGATGAGCTCGTACGGGGTCACCCCGCAACCGGTGGGGGTGATCAGTTCGCCGGGCCCCCAGATGCCGAGGGTGATGGATTCACCCTCTTCATTCCAGGTGTTGGCCCGGATGTAGCCATCGTCGATGCGCCAGCTCAGGTCAGCCGGCAGATGATCATCGGCCCGAAGGGTCAGGCGCAGTGGTCGGGCGGGCATGGCGAGGGTCATGTCACGGCGGATGGCATGGCGGACAGCTCCGGCGGGCGGCGTTGGAGGCTGCGGAAGAGAGGAGATGGTGTTGTGTTTTTTGAGGTGCCCGAAGCACCAGGGAGGACCTGGTGTTGGAGTCCGGGAACATTAATGACTGGATTCGGCTGATGGGTGCTATCTCAACGCAGGATTGCCAATCCAGCCGATAAGCCCCGGTGATCGGATTGCCCCCCTTCGCCTCTCGCACCCCGGCGGTTTTTGCCGGGCGCCCGGTCAGCCTGGCCACCCGTCATGGCAAGGAGCGTGTGCTGGCCAGGCCCTTCCGCCATGGCCTTGACCTCAGCCTGGTCCTGGCCAGCGGCTTTGACACCGAT
Source organism: Synechococcus sp. CCAP 1479/9 (assembly GCF_019038535.1). Lineage (NCBI taxonomy): Bacteria > Bacillati > Cyanobacteriota > Cyanophyceae > Synechococcales > Synechococcaceae > Synechococcus > Synechococcus sp. CCAP 1479/9. The sequence goes on from NZ_JAFKRK010000003.1 coordinate 11,179, forward strand.
CAGCTCGGCACCTTCAGCGGCGAACGGCCCCGTCCCGCCGACGCCCTCGAGACCTGCCGGCGCAAGGCGGAGGCCGGCATGGACGACACGGGTCTGGATCTGGGGCTGGCCAGCGAGGGCAGCTTCGGGCCCCACCCCGCCCTCCCCTGGCTGACGGTGGGCACCGAGTGGCTGACCCTCGTGGACCGCCGGGACGGTTGGCTGATCGCCGAGAGCCTGGTGGCGCCGCGCACCAATTTCGACCGGCGGCGGGTGACGCCGGGGGATGACATCCAGGACTGGCTGGCTCGGGTGGGCTTTCCTTCCCATGGCCTGATCGCCCGTCCCCTTGGCGGCGGTGCCGACGCCCCTTTGCTCAAGGGCCTGCATACGCAAGCCGCCCTTGCGGGGGCTCTGAGCCGCTGTGCCCGGGCCTCGAGCGATGGGTCGGTCTGGTTGGAGACCGACATGCGCGCCCACTGCAACCCGACCCGCCGGGCCGCGATCCGGGCCCTGGCCTTCCGCCTGGTGCGGCGGATCGCCCGTCCCTGCCCAGCCTGTGGCGCCCCTGGCTGGGGCCCGTGCGATGGCCGCGTCGGCCTTCCCTGTGCCTGGTGCGGCCAGCCGACCGAGCGCCTCAGGGCCGAGGTGTGGGGGTGCGTGGCCTGCGGCCACCGGGAGGAGAAGCCGCGTCCGGATGGGCGGCGCACGGCGGATCCTGGTGATTGCCCGAACTGCAACCCCTGAAGGAACGGCACCGGCGGAGCCGCGGATAGGACGGTAGAGCGCCGAACAACAGCGTCGATTCTGATCCAGGGGTGTCGCGTCTGGTTGTAGCGGCTACCGGCAAAGGTGTCCCTCCGTCTACATCCAAAACAAAAGAAACCTAGGTTTGGCTTTCTCCTGGAATCCGGTTCCGGTGGAGGTCAGGACATGGCCCCCACCGGAATTTTTTTCTGGAAGGATTGGTTGCCGGAACCGTTGAAACCCCCAAGGCCCGAAGCTTGACGTCATGCAAACAGGATGGCCGCTTCAGCGATCTCACCTTGGTGCGGCTTCTCTTGCCGCGTCCGTCCCGCAGCGGTCGCGGCAGAGCACTTCCAGGGACGGCCGGCCGGTGATGGCCAGGCGCCAGCGCGCCCAGAGTCCGTACAGGGCATCCACCAGGGGCCGCAGCAGGGGCCAGCGGGTGGGGGCGTAGAGCCAGCCCAGACCCACCAGTCCATAGGCCTGGCGGAACACCTCCACATCCCGGATCACCTCGCCGTCGTTGCGCAGGGCGTGCATGCGGCCCATGGCCTCGGCGTAGGTGATGCCGCCGTGGCGGGCCGGGTCGTAGGCGGGATCGTTCACGTCGACGAAGGCCAGCCGGCCCACCCCCTGGTCGCGGCGGCGCAGGGTATGCACCTCCCGCAGGCACAGGGGGCAGCCGCCATCGAACAGCAGGGTGAGCTCGGCCATGGGGCTCCAGACGCCTGGTGAGCCTAGAAAGAGCAGCCACCGCCCCGGTGGCGCCCCTCCGGTGGCCAGACTCCAGCCCGCTCCCCTCTCCCCCATGTCCGTCTGCCGCCAGACCGCGCTGCGTCGCTGGCAACGCCGGGATCCGCAGTTGATCCAGCGGCTGATGCCGTTCTGGGGCTGGTTCTACGCGCATTACTTCCGCGTCGTCTCCGATGGCTGGGAGCACATCCCCGACGCCGATCCGCTGTTGTTCGTGGGCAGCCACAACGGCGGCCTGGCGGCCCCCGACATGCACATGGTCATGTACGACTGGTTCCGCCGCTTCGGCCTGGAGCGTCCGGTGCTGGGGCTGGCGCACCCGAAGGTCTGGTTGGGCTACCCGCCGCTGGCGGATCTGGCCGCCCGCACCGGCGCCATCCCCTATCACCCCCGCCTGGCCCTGGCGGCCCTGGAGGAGGGGAACAGCCTGCTGGTGTATCCCGGCGGCGGGCAGGACACCTTCCGGCCCCACCGGGACCGGGGCCGCATCCACTTCGCCGGCCGCACCGGCTTCCTGCGCCTGGCGATCTGGCATGACCTGCCGATCGTCCCGGTGATCTCCTGGGGGGCCCACGACACCCTGGTGGTGCTGGAGGACTTCTACCCCCAGTTCCGGGCGCTGCACGAACGGGGGATGCCCTGGCTGTTCGGCATCGATCCCGAGGTGATGCCCCTCTACCTGGGTCTTCCCTGGGGCCTGGCCCTGGGGCCGCTGCTCAACCTGCCCCTGCCGGTGCGGATCCACACGCGGGTGTGCCCGCCGATCCGCCTGGAGCGCAGCGGCCACGCCGCCAGCCGCGACCGGGCCTATGTGCAGGCCTGCTACCGGCGGGTGACGGCCACCATGCAGGAGTCCCTGGACCGGCTGGCTGTCGAGGCTCAGCGGTAACGGGAGGGCGACACATAGGACTGGGAGGGAATCGACTGCGGCCCGGTGCCGTTGCCGAGCCGCTGCGGCAGGCCGTCCCGCTGGCGTTGCAGTTCCGCCAGGGAACGGGTTTCGCCCATGGCCAGGCCGGTCAGCACCGCCAGCTCCTGCTTCAGCTGGTTGGCGGGTCTGGGATTCACGAAGCGGAAGTTGAGCGTCGTCTTGTCGCCGCCGCTGTCGTAGCCCACCACCGTGAAGTAGAGGTCCGCCGTCTTGCCGGCCTTGGAGCCGGCGAGGGCCCCGCCCACCATCCCTCCCACCAGGCCGATCGGGCCCAGCAGCAGGCCACCGGCGATGGCCCCGGCGGTGCCGCCACCCACGGCTCCCACCGTGCCGTTGGTGCTGTCATAGGTCTCCTGCCCGCCCGCGTACCAGCGGGCGATGCGGCCAATGGGGATGAAGCTCCTCCTGTCTCCGATGCCGTTGGCGTCGAGGTTGATGGTGCAGGGGTTGTTGCCGCAGAGGGCCTGATAGGTGGTGGCCATCGCCGGTGCGGGAAGCAGCAGGGCCAGGAGCAAGGGAGAGGCCTGGCAGGCTCGCCGTCGAAGCCGGGCTCGCGTGACGGTCATGGGTCGAGCGTGGAGGGTCGTGCCAGTCAATCGACGCTCGCCGACGGCGCAATGGGGCCGGGACCACGGGGTGATGACCGGATGTGTCCGGCGTGGCGGCGCCCCCGGGGCTCCGATGATGGTCATCGCTCTGCCGGTGTCCCCGGGGCCCGCATGTCCCTGATCAACACGGCCGTCGGTCTGCTGGCGATCAGTTCGCCGATCGGTCTGCTGCCGGTGGTGGTGGAGGCCGGAGGGGGCAACCCCGTGCGGATCCGCCGGATCAGTCGCCTGGCGGTGCTCACCTTTCTGTGTGCCCTGATCGCCGCCTGCTGGTGGGGCCAGGGCCTGCTCGACCTGTTCGGCATCACCCTGGACGCCTTCCGGGTGGCCGGGGGTCTGATTCTGCTGCCGATCGGCCTGCGCCTGATCGATGGCCGGGAGGTGAGTCACGGTTCCCTCGACGGCACCGAGGACAGTGCCGGCGTGGTGCCGATCGGCCTGCCGCTGTTGGCGGGTCCGGGGGCCATCTCCCTGGTGGTGGCCGATGCCCCCGCCGCCTGGCAGGGCAGGCTCGCCCTCAGCGGTGTGATCGGCCTGCTGGCGATCCTCATCTATCTGTTGCTGATCGCCTCGATGCCCCTGCGCCAGGCCTTGGGGGAACTGCAGGAGAAGGTGATCAGCCGCCTGATGGGTCTGTTGCTGAGCGCCATCGCCGTCCAGATGCTCGTCAGTGGCCTCAGGGGCTGCTTTCCGGTGCTGGCCTGAGGGCCGCGGCGTCCCCCCCGGGCTGCTCAGAGATAACCGAGCCTTGGTGGCGTCGGCGGCCCCTCGAACGGGTCAATGGCCAGCTCCCGATCCAGCAAGGTGAGGATGTCCTGGATCACGGCAGGCCGGGTGGCCACCCAGAGGAAACCCTCCAGGGGAGCCGCCGCAACCGGGTCCCACAGGCAGAACTGGGGGTGCTGCCGGTACATGCGGGTGGCCAGGGGCACCAGGAAGCGGGTCTTGGGGAACTGGTCCTCCCCGTGATCGAAGGTGAGGACGATGGCGAATTCCAGCTCGCCCTTCGGGGTGTAGCGGTCGATCCGGGTCTCCCCGTCCGATCCGGGAAAGGGGGAGAGCCGGTACTCGACGTAGCGGCGATGGAAGGGGTTTCTCTGCTCCTTCCAGGTCCTCGCTTCCACCCCCAGCTCCGTCGCCAGCTCGGTGAGCAGCAGATAGGAATGGGTGCGGAGGGTCTCGTGGAGCTCGTCGGTCCTGTTGCTCTGAAGCCGCCAGCGCTGGGCCAGCGCCTCATAGCGGTTCATCTGGGGCAGGTCCTGGGGGGTGGGTCCCGTGGGGCCAGTCACCGATGCTCTCCTCACTTTCTCAGTTTATCGACGGTCGGTGTGGGGGCCAGGGGGTGGCCGTGCTGCCACCGGCGAGGCCCGAGCCCCGGGAGCTTCACCTCCCGAAAGGCCTGTCTGCGGCGGTTTTCCTGGTGCCTCAGCCCGATCGCGGCAGGGCTGCAGCAGCACCGCTGCGCTGGCCATGGCCATGAGCGATAACTTGGTGTACTCTTAAAGGGCAGTGAAACGACGGCCATGGATCCTGTGAGCCCGGTAGCCCAGCTGGCAGTTGCCGCCATCAGCGGTGCAGCCTTCCTGATTTCGATGGTCGTGATCCCCTTCCCCGAGTCGAAGGCCGATTCCTCGGCGGGCATCACCCCGACCTCCCAGACGAGCGCCAGCATGCTTCGCACCCTCGAGGTCTCCACCCCTCCCCTGGCCAAGTAAGCCTCAGGCAACAACCGCTCCGCTGGTCCGTCACGGCCACCGTCGAGCAGCCTGCAATTCCAAGGCCAGACCAACTCACAGAGTTCACCCAGCCATCCGGCAACGGATTTCCTGCAAAAGATTCCCCACGGACCGATCAGCCGCGAGACCCGACGCCGGCCCGCTGATCGACAGTCCATGGTCCGGATCCCCTTCAAGACTTTTCTCTGGTCGCGACTCAGGATGGTCGGGCGCCGTCCGCCGCTGCCATGCCCTCCGGCCCTGAGCCTTCCCACGGCCCCCCGCTGGTCCTGGTGCATGGCCTGTTCGACACACCCCGGGTCTTCGACCGACTCGATCGCCGGCTGGCCGACAGGCGCCAGCCCCTGCTGAAGCCGGCCCTGCCGCTCCCCTTGCGTGCCGCCGCGATCGAGACCTCGGCCGAGCGGCTCGCCGCCACGATCGAGGCGGCCTTCGGGAGCGCGACGCCGGTCGACATCCTGGGCTTCTCCATGGGCGGGGTCATCGCCCGCACCTGGATCCAGCGGATGGGCGGCCATGACCGCACCCGCCGCTTCATCAGCCTCGGCAGCCCCCAGCAGGGGACCCTGACGGCCCAGCCCTGGCCCCGCAGGCCGCTGGCCGGCATCGCCGACCTCAAGGTGGGCAGCCCGTTGCTGCGGGAACTCAATGCCGACCTCAGCCTGTTGCAGGGGATTGACTGCCGGAGCTACGCCACGGTCTTCGATCTGATGGTGGTGCCGGGCTGGCGGGCGGTCCTGCCGATCGGGCCGCGGCGGATGCTGCCGGTCTGGACCCACCAGCAGCTGTTGCGCCACCCGGCGGCCCTGGATCCCCTGGTGGCGGATCTGCTGCGCCCCTGAGCCGTCTCCGGGCCCAGCATGGGGGTGGACGCCGATCCGCGAGGTCACGATGCCGAACGCCCTGGCCGCAAGGCTCACCGCCTGGGGGTTCTCCTGGGCGGGCCTGCGGGACAACCGCCGCGGTGAGTGGTGGCTGATCGCCCAGATGGCCCTGATCGTGGCCCATCTGCTGCCGGCCACCCCCTCCCCCGCTTCCCTGGGTCTGGCCTGGCCGCTGCCGCTGCGTCTCGGGGGGCTGGCCCTGTTCAGCCTCGGGCTGGTGCTGGCCGGCCAGGGGGCCCTGAACCTGGGCGCCAGCCTCAGCCCCCTGCCGGAGCCCATGGCCGACGTCCCCCTGGTGACCACCGGGGCCTACGGCCGCTGCCGCCACCCGCTCTATCAGGCCCTGATCCTCTGCTCCCTGGGCGTCACCGTGGCCCTGGGCAGCCTGCTGCATCTCGGCCTGATGCTGGGGCTGGTTGTCGTGCTCGGCTTCAAGGCCCGCCGCGAGGAGGCCCGCCTGGTGCTGCTCCATCCGGATTACGCCGCCTACCGCCAGGCGACCGCCGCGATCCTTCCCGGGCTGCCCTGGCTGGACTGGCGTTCCGCCTGAGCCGCTGCCGCCGACCGGTGGAGCGGTTAGAACCGATCCCACTGCCCTGTCCGGTCCATGAACCTGCTTCCGTTGCTTCGGGTTCTGAGGGCCTGCGGCCTGGCCGCCCTGATGGCTCTGGCGGTGTGCGTGGCCGACCCGGCGCCGGCGTTGGCCGCCTTTGTGCTGCCGCCGCTGACCTACCCGGTCGATGCCCTGGCTCCGGCGATCGCGCCCACCACGATGACGATCCACCACGACCGCCATCACGCCGCCTACGTGGCCAACCTCAATGCCCGGATCGCTGACCACCCCGAGCTGGAGGGGATGGCGCTGGAGGATCTGCAGGGCCGGATGTCGCGCTACCCGGCCGCCGTGCGCAACAACGGCGGCGGTCACTACAACCATTCCCTCTTCTGGCAGGTGATGGCGCCCCCGGGCCAGGGCGGTGCCCCTTCGGCGGAACTGGGGGCGGCGATCACCGCCTCCTTCGGCTCGCCCGAAGCCCTGCAGCAGCGCTTCGCCCGGGCGGCGGCCGACCGCTTCGGTTCGGGATGGGCCTGGCTGATCCGGCGACCCGACGGCAGCCTGGCGATCACCAGCACCGCTAACCAGGACAACCCGCTGATGGATCTGCCGGGCATCGAGCGTGGGGTGCCCCTGCTGGGTCTGGATGTCTGGGAGCACGCCTACTACCTCGACTACCAGAACCGCCGGCCGGACTACATCGCCGCCTGGTGGTCGCTGGTGAACTGGAACGAGGTGAACCGGCGCTTCGCCGATGGCGGTGCGGCGACAACCGCGCGTGAATCCTGACACCTCCCGTTGTCGGTAGCTGATACGACGACCGCCCGGGAAAACGGTCGCGAAAGTTAACGATATTGCCGTGACCACCATGGCCCTGTCCCGAACCGGCCTGTCCGGAACTGCCCTGTCCCGAACCGTCGAGCTCGTCCCCGTCCAGCGCACGCTCCACGGGGATGCCCTCTTCTCCGCGCCCCGCACCAGCGACGAGACCCTCATCGCCGAGATCGCCAGGGGCGACGCCTTCGAGCTCTTCTGCCACCGCTTCCAGACCGATCAGCTGCTGGTGCTGCGGGGGGCGATCGATCTGGTAGTGCTCCAGAACCGCCAGCTGCGCCGCATCCCCCTGCGGGAGGACGAGGCCACCTGGGTCTGCATTCCCCCCGGGGTGCCCCATGGCGCCATCAACCGGGGCCGGATCCCCGCCCTTCTCGTCAATGCCGTGCTCCGTCACGGACCCAGTGACCCGAGGGATTATGAGCCCCATCCGGTGCCGCCCAGGTTCCGCAGCCAGTGGCGCCGGCTGGCGGTCGCCTGACCGCCGGCGCCGGCCGACCCCTCAGTTGTATTCCCCGGGGATGTCCTGCTTGGTCACCGTGACCCGACCGACCTTCTTCCCCGACAGGCGCAGCAGCTCATCGCCCGAGAAGTCGAAGCCCCTGCCGGCGGCGATCTGGGCGACGTCGTCGGCGGTGGCGGCGGCCAGCACCTCGGCGCGCAGGGCCTGGTCGTCCTGCATGCGGGCCAGGAAGGAACGGGCCTGATCGAGGCTCATGCGCCGGTGGGGGTGGCGTGGCCGTCCAGCATGGCGCAGGCCGCTAACGGCTCCAAAGCTTCTCCAGCTCCAGGTAGGTGACGAACAGCAGGCTGACGCCCCCGCAGGCCCCCAGCTCGATGGCCGTCAGCGGGGTGACGCCGAAGAAATGGGCCAGCGGCGCCACGTAGAGGAGCATCAGCTGCAGGGCGGCGCTGGCCAGCACCGCCCCCAGCAGCCAGGGGTTCGCCGCCGGAGCGGAGCGCCACAGGGCCCGATCGCTGCCGGCGGAGAGGGCATGGCCCAGCTGGGCCAGACAGAGGGTGGTGAAAGCCATCGTCTGCCAGGGCCGTCCCAGCCGGGCGGCCACCACCATCAACGCCACCACCAGGGCACCGAAGACCAGTCCGATGCGCAGGATGGCGCTGCCCAGACCCCGGGCGAAGATCGATTCGCCGGGCTCGATCGGCGGCTGGCGCATCAGATCCTCGGCGGGCGGGCCCAGGGCGAGGGCCAGGGCCGGCAGTCCGTCGGTCACCAGGTTGATCCAGAGGATCTGCAGGGGGGTGAGGGCCAGCCCGAGCAGCGGGGCCGAGCCGATGGTGATCAGTTCCCCCAGGTTGCAGCCGAGGATGAAGCGCACGAAGCGGCGGATGTTGGCGTACACCTGCCGGCCCTCCTCCACGGCATTGACGATCGAGGCGAAGTTGTCGTCGAGCAGCACCACGTCGGCCGCCTCCCGGCTCACGTCCGAGCCGCTGATGCCCATGGCCACACCGACGTGGGCCTGGCGCAGGGCCGGGGCATCGTTGACCCCGTCCCCGGTCATGGCCACCACCGCCCCCGTGGCCTGGAGCGCCCGCACGATGCGGAGCTTCTGCTCCGGCACCACCCGGGCGAAGAGGCTGGTCCGTCGCACCAGCGCTTCGAGCGCCGCCGCGTCGAGGCCCTCCAGCTCCGGGCCCTGAACGATCGGGCTTCCCGGTTCCGCCAGGCCGATGGCCTCGCTGATCGAGCGCGCCGTGAGCGGATGGTCGCCGGTGACCATCACCGGCCGGATGCCGGCCCCACGGCAGCGGGCCACAGCAGCGGGCACTTCCGGCCGGGGCGGATCGTGCTGGGCCATCAGGCCCAGCAGCACCAGGCCCTCCAGCCCGGCCTCCGGGCCCCGATCCCGGGGGGCAGCGGCGAAGGCCAGCAGCCGCAGCCCCGAGGCCGCCACTCCGCGGGCCTGGGCCAGCCACCAGTCCCGCTGGGCCTCGCTGAGGGGCCCCACCCCCGCGCCGTCCAGCCAGCGGTCGCAGCGGTGCAGGATCGCCTCGGGAGCCCCCTTGGCGATCAGCAGCAGGGAGCCCCCGGCGGGGTTCCGGTCCATGTCTGGGGGGGCCAGCGGTGCCATCAGGCGGCCGTCGGCGTCCCTCAGCCACACCGCCATCATCCGCTGCTCCGAGCAGAAGGGCATCTCGTGGGCACGGCAGTGCCGCGCCCGCAGGTTGGTGGCTTCCAGGCCCGCAAGGGCGGCGATTTCCAGCAGCGCCACTTCGGTGGGATCGCCCATTCCCCCCCGCTTCTGGGGCTCGGCGTCGTTGCACAACACCCCGGCCTGCAGCAGCAGGTCGAGGTGGCCGGGGATGAGCCCGGCCACGGCCCCCGGCGGCGGTGCCAGCTCGGTGGTCAGGAAGCCATGGCCGCTGCCGTCGGCCCCCCGGCCGCCCTGGTGCTCCCCGTCGGGGTGCAGGGCCTGGGTGCCGCAGCGGAGCTCCGTCACCACCTGCCGGTTCTGGGTCAGGGTGCCGGTCTTGTCGGTGCAGATGACGGTGATGGCCCCGAGCGCCTCCACGGCCGGCAGGTGGCGGACCAGGGCGGCGCGACGCACCATCCGCTGGGTGCCGATGGCCAGGCTCACCGTGATCACCGCCGGCAGCCCTTCCGGCACGATCGCCACCGCGGTGGAGAGGGCCAGCTCCAGCAGGGCCAGGGGAGCGCCGCCGAGCAGCCAGCCCCCCAGCACCACCGCCACCACGAGCCCCAGGGCCCAGGCCACCAGCTGGCGGGACAGGTCCGCCAGCCGTTTCTGCAGGGGCGTCGGCTCCGGGCGGGCGGCGTGGATCAGCGTGGTGATGCCTCCGAGCACGGTGGCCATGCCCGTGGCGGTCACGACCGCCAGCCCCCGTCCCCGCCCCACGTCGGTGCCGAGAAAGAGGTAGTTGCTGCGCTCCACCAACGGCGTGTCCGCTGCCAGGGGCGGCTCGGGGCGCTTGCTGACCAGATCGGCCTCGCCGGTGAGGGCCGACTCCTGCAGCCCCAGGTCACTGGCCTCCAGCAGCCGGGCGTCGGCGGGCACCCGATCACCGCTCTCGAGGCGGATCAGGTCCCCCGGCACCAGCTGGTCACCGGGGAGGCGCTGCCAGCATCCGTCGCGGCGGACGCGCGCCAGGGGCTGGGCGAGGTCCAGCAGGCTGCGCAGGGCCAGCAGTGCCCGGCTCTCCTGCAGGTAACCGAGCAGGGCGGTGAGCCCCACGATCAGCAGGATCGCGATCGCATCCTTGGGGACGGCGTGGTCCACCACGGCCAGCCCGGCGGAGACTGCCGCCACCCCCAGCAGCAGGAGCAGCATCACGTTGCTGAACTGATCCAGCAGGATCCGCCAGCGGCCCGGCCCCGGCGGCAGATGGAGCCGGTTGGGGCCCGTGGTGGCCAGGCGCTCGGCCGCGGCGGCCCCGCCCAGACCCTCCGGGCCGACCCCCAGCCGGCGCAGGCAATCCGACCCGGACAGGGCCTGCCAGTCCGTGGCCTCGGGAAGGATCATGGCCAGCCACCCTGTGGCCCCTGAACCCTAAGGGCGCAGGCTTTCGGAGGCCTCCCCGTCGCCATCGGAGTCCAGGTAGCTGTGGCCCTGGCGCAGCAGCTCCTGGGCCCTGGCATGGGAGCCGATCTGGCTGCAGAAGTGGCGGCGGCCGTCGGGGGTGGTGCCATCGGGGATCCGGGCGGAACGTCGGCCGCGCCGGAAGTCCCAGGGCCGGGTGATCCCACCCGGCACCCGCCAGACGCCGAGCCCCCGGCGGCTGGCCCGTTCCTCGGCCTCCAGGTAGGCCGCCCCGTCGCAGCCTGCGAGATAGCGCCGGTAGGCGAAGGCCAGGCCGTCCTCCACCAGGGTCAGGTTGATGTTGGTGTCACGGATCACCTCGGCCACCGTGCGCCCGAAGCGGTCGGTGCTGTGGGGTTGGATCGTCACCGGCCGCCCGACGGCCAGGCGCATCAGCAGGGCCTGGCGCGCCTGCTGGCCCCAGGGGCTCTGGGCCGTTTCGGGGGCATCGATGCAGGCCAGGCGGATCGTGATCCGCTCCTGGCCGCGGCGCACCCGCAGGGTGTCGCCATCGCCGACCGAGACCACGGTGGCCTGGAAAGCCGGTGCCGCTGCTGCGGGCCCGGCCTGCAGCAGGGCCAGCAGCATCAGCAGCGACGGCAACCGGTGGCCGGGCATGGCGCCGGGGGGCAGGGAGGGCGGGCCCTCAGCCTTGCATCGCCCGGGAGCGCACCTCCTCGAGGCTGCAGCGCCGCCGCAGCGCCCCGTTCTCGAAAACGGTCTGCAGGCAGCTGGCCGGATGGGGCTCCGGTCGCTCCAGCACCACCGTCCGGTAGCCCCGTTCGTCGCGGATCAGGTCGAGCACGCCGGCCTTGCTGGTCTTGGCGGGATCGGTGATGGGGCATTTGTGCACCGGCCGGATCCGGCCGGCCCGCTCCACCCACGACACCTTGTAGGCGAAGCGTTGGCTGTCCCGGTTCACCTGCTGCAGCAGGCCCCCACCCATGCCGAAGGCGACGTTCTCGAGGCTGAAGCCCGCCGCCAGGATCGCCTCGATCACCAGCGGCAGGCTGGTGGCGGTGATGCCGTCCCCCTGGATCACCCGCACGTGCTCCAGCACCCGGTAGCCCTTGCCGTTGAGCCGGCTGCCGAAACGGGCCTCCAGGCGCCGCAGCAGCTCGGGCACGATCGCCACCGGATCGCCCGAATCGGGACGGATCACCACGGTGGCGCCCGAGGCGATCACCTGCTCCCGCAGCTGCTCGCCCCAGAGGTGGTCGACGGCGTTCCAGAGGTCGTAGGCATCGGAGACCACCGCCAGCACGGCACCGGGCCTGGCGAAGCGGTCGAGCATGGTCCGGTAGGCCTCCAGCTCGTGCTCCTGCCCCCAGGCCAGGATCGTGGAGTGCTCGGCTGCCGGAATCGAGAGGCCGGCCATCGGGCAGTCGTAGTGGCGCCGGCCCGCCACGAGGGCGGCGACGGTGTCGGTGCCGCGGAAGGCCACCAGGTGGGCCAGGCCCCCGATGGCGGCGCTGGCGTGGCTCGAGACGCCGCGGGAGCCGAAGTCGTGCAGGCGGAAGGGGAGTTCGGCGGCTGGGTCGTCGGCGGAGCGCTCCAGGGCTTCCCGCAGAAGCTCCCGGAAGTGCCAGCTGCGGGTGGCCACGGTGGTGGGATACCAGAGGCGCAGCAGCAGGGTCTCCACCCAGGTGACCAGCCAGGCCAGGGCCGGATCGGTGGATTCCACCGTCATCAGCGCGTTGCCGGTGGGCACCCGGCTGCCCTCGGGGACGGCCCGGATGCGCAGGGGCAGCCGGCCGCCGTGGACGCTCAGCAGGCGCTGCCAGCCCTGGTGGTTGAAGGGCAGGCCGTGGGCGCTCCAGAGTTCAGCGGCCTCCTCCACATCGCCCCGGGTGACGGGCCGCTCCAGGGTGTCCTGCAGCAGCATCTGCAGTCCGAAGAACAGGGTGTCGGGGTTCTCGCCGCCACGGCTTTCCAGGTAGGCCCCCATGGCGGTCAGATCGGGGGGGTACTGGAGCCAGTGGCTGCCCTTGTAGCTGTCGGTGTCGAGCAGAAGATTGAAGTCCATGGTGTGCGCTCCGCACGGGTTGGATGGGTGGCCCCGGCCCGGTCTCCCCGGGCCGCAGGCGTTGATGGGGGGGCCGTCAACGACGGCGCCGCCGCTCAGAGTCGCGAGATGAAGTGCTGGATGATCTGGACGTGGTCCTCGAAGAAGCTGTCTTCGTGGGCGTAGATGTCGGCCAGGGGCATCCAGAAGGCCTTCTCGGCGTCATCGCCGCCGCGGACGGAGGGCAGGGCCCCGCCCTTGAGCTGGATCAGGAAGGCGTGGGTGATCACCCGGCCGCGCTGGGAGCGTCCCGGAGCGTCGAAGACGTGGCGATCGGCGATCGATCCCTCCAGCACGGGCCGGGGCACCTTCAGACCCGTCTCTTCCCGCAGCTCCCGCAGCATTCCATCAACCACCTGCTCCTGCTGGTTGAGGTAGCCCCCCGGCAGGGCAATCAGCCCCTGGCCGGGCCGCACCCGGCGGCGCACCACCAGCACATGGCCCGACTGGACGACCACCGCGTCGGTGGTGACGAAGGTGGGCGGATAGGGCGCCACCGACCACAGCTGGCGGTAGCCGGCGATGTAGTCGGCCTCCTGGCGCAGCCAGCGGTAGCGGCCCGTGTCCCGGTAGTCCGTCAGGAAGGCCCGCACCGCCTCCGGGACGTGGGAGGCCCACTCGGTGGCATCGGTGTCAGAGAAGTAGGCCTGGCGAATGGCCGTGGAGTGGACGTCGCTTTTGAGGGGCACATCCTGGAAGTCCCACTGGGGAAACAGATCGAGGTAGTCACTGCTGTGATCCTTCCGGTGACCGATGAGCAGCACCCGTTCGTCCTCGGCCGTGACGGCGAGCACTTTCTGCTGCACCTCCGCCAGCCAGAGATTGTCGGAGTAGAGATGGTCGCGGATCGGGATCACCTCCAGCCGCCGCTGCCAGGCGGCCGGAAGGGCGGCCCGGATCATGGCCTCCCGTTCCTCGCTGCTCCAGGGGTTGCGGGTGTCCGGGGCACAGCGGTGGCTGCCGAGCAGCAGGATCAGCCGATCGGCCCTGTCCAGGGCCGCTTCGACCAACCCGAAATGCCCCTCATGGAAGGGCTGGAACCGTCCGATGAGGACGGCGACGTCGTGATTCATGGTGAACCTCAGAATCCCTGAGATGAAGCCCGCCTCAGCGGCAGACCCCACCGATCTAGCACGTCCGCGGCGACTGTCAATGGGGACTGTCTACGGGGGGCAACGTCCGGGCGTCACGATCCGCAGGGGCCACCGCAGAGCGGAGATGGTGTGACGTTGCCTGGAGCTGAAGGTCATGGAGGCCGGCCGCCCATAGCCTGAGGTCTGCGGTGTGGCCTGAGGAAGCATGGGACCCTCTCCTTCCGATGAGACCTCCTCTCTGATCAGAAATCTCAGCATCTTCACGGCTTCGGTGGTGTCTCTCTCCGGGGCTTTCCAGGCCTGGAGCTCGATGCAGATCACCCACTCTCTCGAGGAGGCCAGGCGAACGCAGGCCTTCTCCAGGCAGATCCTCGATCAGATGGACAATCTCACGGGCGAGAATGAAACCAAGGGCAAGGTTGCCCTGATTGGCCTCTACATCATTGCGGCCAATGACAAAGACAAGATGAATATCGCCAACATCGCTCTCCAGAGTGGAAAGAACAACCTCAGAGATGCCGCGGCATTCCTGCTGCGGCAGGAATGCAAGGACCTTCCTGAGCAGTCAACCTGCAAGAACGCCCTGGAGATGCTGGCACGTACGGAGGATGGGATCGTGCAGCGCCAGATCCGCAAGGAAGACAAGCTGATCGGCGAATCGCCAGAGGCTCGCCGGCAGGAGGCCGTGGTGAATGTTCAGGTTCAACCCTCGCCCGTGGCCCAGGCTCTCGAGGAGATCACGACGGCCAAGATCGCCGCCTCCGACCTGCAGGGTTGGATCTACATCGGCAAGGCGGATCCCTCCGGCGCCCTTCTCGACGACCGCACCATCAACATCGCCCGGAAGCCCTCCCCCAATGCCGATGTCACCACCATCACGTCGGTGTATCTGCGTTCCCAGGGCACGATCCGCTCGGGTTCGTCCCTCGGCATCATCCCCAGGGGACAGGTTCTGCGGATCTACGCCCTCAGCTCGAGACCGATGGTGGCTGGCACCGAGGCCGTCTGGGCCAAGGTGAAGACCCAGAGGGGCTCCCTCCAGAGCGTCCCCTGACCGAGCTGCCGGGGCGGCATACCATCAACCCCACCTGCGCCACCGCTGAGCGGCCCATGACCCTGGGGGAATCCGACGGCGCCCTGGTCTCCATTGCCGAGGCGTTCGAGCTTCCCGGCCGGATCCGCAGCCTCGATCCTCTGGGCAGCGGCAACGTCAACGAGAGCTTCGTCGTCGTCTGCGACGGCCCGCCCGAGCGGAGGTTCGTCCTGCAACGCCTGAACCGCAGGGTGTTTCCCCGGCCCGATCTGGTGATGGCCAACATCCTCGCCCTCGGGGAGCATGTCGACCGGCGCCTGGCTGAGGGCGACTCCTCCCTGGGGGAGCGGCGCTGGGAGGTCCCCCGGGTGGTGCGTTGCCGCGCCGACCAGCGGCCCTGGGTGGAGCGGGAGGACGGCTTCTGGCGCCTGATCACCTTCGTCGAATCCTCAAGGAGCTTCGATCTGGTGACCAGTGCCGACCAGGCCCGGGAGGTGGGCGTCGGTCTGGGTCTGTTCCACCACCTGATCAGTGATCTGTCTCCGGAGCGGCTGGCCGACACCCTGGAGGGCTTCCACGTCACGCCCAGGTATCTGGAGCAGTACGACGCCGTGCTGGCCGGCGCGCCGGCCGCAGTCGGGGGCGACGTCAGCCATTGCCGGGCCTTCGTGGAGGAGCGCCGGGACTTCGCGCCGGTGCTGGAGGCGGCCAGGGCCAGCGGCCGTCTGCGGCTTCGCCCCATCCACGGGGATCCGAAGATCAGCAACGTGATGCTGGAAGCCGGCTCCGGCCGGGCCGTGGCCCTGGTGGACCTCGACACGGTGAAGCCCGGGCTGATTCATTACGACATCGGTGACTGCCTGCGCTCCTGCTGCAACCCCCTCGGCGAGGAGACGGCGGATCTGGAGGCCGTCCGCTTCGATGTGGACCTCTGCCGTGCGGTGCTGGGCGGCTACCTCTCCGCCGCCTCAGGCTTTCTCACCGAGGCCGACTACGAGCACCTCTACGCCGCGATCCGCCTGATCAGCTTCGAGCTCGGCCTGCGTTTCTTCACCGATCACCTGGCTGGAAACGTCTACTTCCGGACGGAGCGGCCCGACCACAACCTGCAGCGGGCCCTGGTGCAGTTCCGGCTGACGGCCAGCATCGAGGCCCAGGAGCGGACGATCCTCGCGGTGATCGACGACCTCCGGGCCGGCGGCGCCGGCCGCAGCTGATGCCAGGTCCCCTCCGCCACGGCTTCGAGCTCCGCCCCTTCGGTGCCGAGTGCCCCTCGCCGGACCTGCGGCTGCAGGGTGAGGTCTGCCGGGAGGGGGACCTGCTGCGGCTCCGCTACCAGCTGAGCGGCGCGATCGAAACGGTGCAGCTGCCGCCAGCGGTGGCCTCGCCCACACGGCGGGACGGGCTCTGGACCACGACCTGCTTCGAATGCTTCTGGGGCCTCGAGGGGGAGCGGCCCTACTGGGAACTGAACCTGTCCCCGGCGGGCCACTGGAACCTGTACCGGCTGGAGGACTACCGGCTGGGGCTGCGGCCGGAGCCTGGCTTCGACAGCCCCCTGCACCGGGTCAGCCAGGGGGACGGCGTCCTGTCAATGGAGCTGGATCTACCGCTGCCGGCCCCGATTGCCCCCGATGCCCCCCTGCAGGTGGCGATCGCCGCCGTGATCGAGGACCGCCACGGCCAGCTGAGCTACTGGGCCCTGGCCCATCCGGGGGCCGAGCCCGATTTCCACCGCCGGGACGCCTTCCTGCTGCGGTTCTGAGGGCGTCCCGGTGGCTTCAGGCGCCGGGGCCGGAGGCTTCGGCGTGGTAGCTGCTGCGCACCAGGGGGCCGCTGCGCACCTGGGCAAAGCCCAGGCCGCGGGCGATGGCGCCCAGCTCCTCGAACTCCTCCGGCCGCCAGTAGCGGGCCACGGGGATGTGGGCCAGGGAGGGGCGCAGGTACTGGCCCAGGGTGAGCCGCTGGCAACCGGCGGCCCGCAGGTGCTCCAGGGTGGCGACCACCTCGGCGGCGGTCTCCCCGAGGCCCAGCATCAGGCCGGATTTGGTGGGAATCCCCGGCGCCAGTTCCCGGGCCATGGCCAGCAGGTCGAGGGAGCGGCGGTAGGTGGCGCCGCGGCGCACCTCCCCCTGCAGGCGCTCCACCGTCTCGAGGTTGTGGTTGAAGCACACCGGCTCGGCCGCCAGCACCGCGGCCAGCCGTTGCCGCTGGGCCCGGCGGCCCGCTTCGGGGTCGGGGTGTCCGCCCCAGAAGTCGGGCGTCAGCACCTCGATCAGCACCTGGGGATCCCGGCGGCGGATCGCCGCGATGGTGGTGGTGAACAGGCTGGCGCCGTGGTCGGGCAGGTCGTCGCGGGCCACGGCAGTGAGCACCACGTAGCGCAGCCCGAGCGCCTGCACCGCTTCCGCCACCCGCTCCGCTTCACCCGCGTCGAGGGGCACCGGGGCCAGGCCCTTGTCCACCTGGCAGAAGGCGCAGCTGCGGGTGCAGATCGGGCCCCCCAGCAGGAAGGTGGCCGTGCCGGCGGCGTAGCACTCACCCCGGTTGGGACAGCGGCCCTCCTCGCAGATGGTGTGCAGCCGCTGGGCCTTGACCACCCCCTGCACCCGTTCGGTGGCCGAGGCCTCCCCGAGGGGACGACGGATCCAGTCCGGCAGCCGCTCGGCGGGGGGGATGGCGCTGTAGCGGCTGGTGGTGGTCATGGTGTCGCGGTCAGGCTTCGGGGTCAGGCGGTGGGATTCATTCCATGCGCCGGCGTCCTTCGAACGCCCGGGCCAGGGTGACTTCGTCGGCATACTCCAGCTCCCCCCCCACCGGCAGGCCGTAGGCGATGCGGGTGACGCTGGTGAAGGGCTTGAGCAGCCGGGCCAGGTAGAGGCTGGTGGTGTCCCCCTCCACGCTGGGGGTGAGGGCCAGGATCACCTCGATCGCATTCTCCCGGTCGACCCGCTCCACCAAAGGCTGGATCTGCAGCAGCTCCGGACCGATGCCATCCATCGGCGAGATCAGTCCGCCCAGCACGTGGTACTGGCCGTGGAATTCGCGGCTGCGTTCCATCGCCAGCAGGTCGCGGGAGTCGGCCACCACACAGATCTGGCCGTTGCGGCGCTCCTCATTGCGGCAGATTTCGCAGAACTCCTCGGCCGAGAGATGGAAACAGCGCCGGCACTGGCCGACCTGGCTGCGGGCCGCCAGCAGGGCATCGGCGAAGCTGCGGATCTGCTCCTCCGGCTGGCGCAGCAGGTGCAGGGCCAGTCGCTGGGCCGTGCGGGGCCCGATGCCGGGCAGTCGTTCGAACTGGTCGATCAGCCGGGCCAGGGGTCGGGTGAAACCGCTCAGCGGACCGGCTGCAGGTGGGAATGAATCTAGGTGGCCCGCTCGCGGCGGGCGACGGCGCCGGGTGAGGATGGCCCCGGCTCCCGCCAGCTCCCCCGCCCCGCCCCGTGCCATGGGTTTCCCCGCCACCCACCAGCCCGTTGCCCCCGCCGCCGCCGGCCCCTGGCGAGCCCGCGCCGGCTCCCTGCTGGCGGGCCTGCTGCTGACCCTGATGCTGGTGGGCTGCAGCGCCGCCGCCGCGGGCCTGAACTCCTTCCAGAGCCCGGATGGCCGCTACGCCTTCCTGTACCCCACCGGCTGGACCCGGGTGCAGGTCTCCAATGGCCCCCAGGTGGTCTTCCACGACCTGATCAACAGCGACGAGACCCTCAGCCTGGTGGTGTCGGAGGTCACTCCCGACCGGGATCTCAGCCAGCTCGGCAGTGCCGTCGAGGTGGGCGAGACCCTGCGGCGCAGCGTCATCTCACCGGAAGGCAGCGGCCGGGATGCCGAACTGGTGGAGGCGCACCAGCGGGAGCAGGGCGGCCGCACCTACTACGACCTGGAGTACACGGTCCATCTGGCCGATCGGGATCGCCACGAACTCGCCACGGTGGTGGTCGACCGCGGCCGGCTCTACACCTTCGCCGCCAGCACCAACGAAGCCCGCTGGAACAAGGTGAAGGACCTGTTCGCCGTGGTGATCGGCTCCTTCACCCTGCAGATCTGAGCGTGGCCGCCCCCGGCCGGCTGACTGTCATCGGGGGCGGGCTGGCCGGCAGCCTGCTGGCCCTGGAGCTGGCGGAGCGGGGCCTGGCGGTGACCCTGGTGGATGGGGGAGAGGCCACGGCCACGGCCCTCAGCTACGGCGGGGTGGCCTGGTGGGCCGGGGCCCCTGGCCCCCTGGGCCGGCTGCTGCGACAGGCCCCCGCCCGCTGGCGACGGCTGCAGGCGCGCCATGGGCGGCTCGGCTGGCGGGGCTGCGGCCTGCGCCTCCATGGCGGCGGCTGGACCACCCCCCTGCTGCGCCCTCCCTTCGCCCAGGTGGACACCGCCGTGCTGATGGCGGCCCTGCCCAGGGTGCTGGCGGCGGCTGGGGTCGAGCGGCGCCGGGGCAGGGTGGTGGCGCCGCCTCGGCCCCTGGCCGGTGGCTGGCACCTGGAGCTGGAGTCCGGCGGCACCCTGGCGGCAGATCAGGTGGTGCTGGCGGCCGGGGCCGGCTGCCGCACCCTGGCCTCCGGCCTGCCGGAGCGCCATCGCGCCAGCTGGGCCGGGGTGCTGGCCCTGCCGGCGCGCCCGAGCTGTTCACCAGGGTCCTCCAGCCCCTGGCTGGGGCACGCGGCCCGGCGCCGCATCGTGCAGCCGCGCCACTGGCAGCGGCCGTCCCTGGAGGCCCGGGCCCCGGAGCTGGAGGAGGAGGGCTGGATCGTCGATGCCGGTTTCGCCCCCCAGGGGGAAGGGCTGCTGCTGGGGCAGATCAGCCTGGTGCGACCGGGCTTGGACAGCGGCGAGCCGCCCGCGGCGGCCGTGATGGAACGCCGGCTGCGCCAGGCTCTGGCCGGGCTCGATCCGGTTCTGGCCGCCCTGCCGGGCCCCTACCGTCAGGTGCCGGTGGCTTTCTGCAGCGGCGGGCTTCCCCTGGTGGGACCCCTGGGCGGCGCGGCGGGTCTGTGGGTCTTCAGTGGCTTCGGCGGCGCCTTCGCCCAGGTGCCGGTGCTCGCGCCCCTGCTGGCCGATGTGATCGCCGGGGCGGCCGATCCGGGGGTTCTGGCCGGATTCGGCGTCCTGCCGGGCTGACAGGCGGCCTTCCATCCAGCATGCTGGCGGCGATGGCCACGTCCGCTCCCCCGACCGGTGCAGCCCTTCCGCCCGGAGCAGCCCAGTCTCGCCGGCCGGGTGAGGCCCTTCGCCGCCGTTGGAGTGGTCTCAGCGACCGGGGCCAGGTGGGGGCCTGTCTGGTGGCGATGGGCGGGGCCCTCGGGCTCTGGGTGCTGTTCTGGCCCGTGCCCACGGAGGTGATGGGGCAGGGGGTGCTGATCTACCCCGACACCGCCGGCCTGCTGGATGCCCGCGCCGGTGGCCAGGTGCGACGCCTGCGGGTGGCCGTCGGGCAGCCGGTGCGCAAGGGGCAGGTGCTGATGGAGTTGTACCTGCCGGTGCTCGACCGCCAGCTGCAGCAGCAGCGCGGCAACCTGGCCCAGCTGGAGCGCGACAACCGCGACCTCGACCGGCGCGATGCCCTGCGGCTCTCCAGCGAGCGACTCAGCGTCGACACCGCCCTGGCCAAGCTGGCCCAGGACCGGCGCCGCTATGAGGAGCTGGCGGCCACCTACGCGGAGAAGGTGCGCAACCTGCGCTGGCTCAGCAAGCGGGAGGTGGTGGCGCCCCTGGCCTCCGAAGTCGTCGCGGCCGAGCAGGGTCTGACCAGCACCAGCGTCAGTCTCGATGCGGTCAGGATCCAGGAGAAGGACCTGCTGACCCGCTACGAGCAGGTCCGGCTGGACATCCAGACTCAGGCACTGCGGCGTCGTTACCAGATCGACGACATGCGTCGTCAGATCCGGGTCACCGAGGCCCGTCTCGCCTTCGACGGCCAGGTGCTGGCCGACCGGGACGGCACCGTCCTGGACCTGCAGGTGATCCAGGGCCAGACGGTCGCCACCGGTCAGCGCCTCGGAACCCTGGGCCGGGCCGGCGGCGGCGGTGCCGGGGGGCCGCGGCTGCAGGCCGTGGCCTATTTCGCCCCGGCCGATGCCCGTCGACTGCCGGCTGGCCTGCCGGTGGAGGTGGTGCCCCTCTGGGATCAGCGGGGCCGGTTCGGCGGGATCGTCGGCAAGGTGGTCCAGGTGCTGGCCCTGCCGGCCACGGAGGAGGACATCTCCACCACCATCGGCAACCCCCAGCTGGCCCGGGACCTGCTCAAGCACGGACCGGTCATGCGCACGGAGATCGCCCTGGAGCGGGATCCCCGCAGCCGGGACGGCTACCGCTGGACCCTCTCCGGCGGCAGCGGGGTGTTCCCTGTGCGGGAGGGTCTGACGATCGCCGCCCATGCCTACGTGGAGTGGCGCACCCCGATCACCTACGTGATTCCGGGCCTGCGTTCCCTCACCGGTGGCTACCGCAGCCTGCGCATCGATCGCTTCTGGGACCGGCCTTCCCTGCGCCAGAGTGGATCTCCGCCATGAGTGGGCTTCTGCATGGGTGAGCATCACCATGACTGATCGGCGCCGGTGGCAGATCCGCAATCCCCTGCTGCGCCAGGAGCTTCCCTGGCTGGTCAGTGAGGTGGTGCTGCTGGTGGTGCTGTGCAATGCCAACCCCCCGGAACTATGGTTCTGGCTGGTGGTTCTGCTGGTGATCCTTGGCTACAGGATCGAGCGTTGGTATGCCGCACGGCCAGAATGATTTTTTCTCCGGGGCAATACGGCTGGCAGGAGATTAGATTCGGCCGATAAGATGCCGTCGCGGATAAATTTTTCTTCATGTCCGATGTGCCGTTTCCTGTGAGGTGGATAATTCTGCCTATGGATGCTGGCTCCGTGTTGCAACAGAGATCAATGAGAGCGCTGAGGCCACTCAGCACGCGGAGTCGGCCGGCGAGGTTCCTGCTCGGCATGGTCGCCCTGGCCATGATGGTCACGCTGACGAGCTGCTTCGGGCCGTCATCAGTGCCCCTGAGAATTGGCGCCAACCTTTGGACGGGATACGAAACCCTCTTTCTGGCGAGAGATCTGGGAGAACTCAAAGGCAAGCCCATCAGACTGATTGACTTTCCTTCCGGAACCGAGGAAGTCCGGGCCTATCGCAACAATGAGATCGACGGAGCCGGCCTGTCGATTGATCAGGTGATCACCTTGGCCGCCACCCAGGGGGACATCAGGATCATCGCCATCATGGACTACTCCAACGGTGGAGATGTGATCCTCGCCAGGCCTGGCCTGAGGACGATGCGGGACCTCAAGGGAAAGCGAGTCGGCGTGGAGGCCACCGCCCTGGGGGCCTTCTTTCTCGGCAGGGCCCTGGAGCTCAATGGCATGACCCCCCAGGACGTCAAGGTGGTGTCGTTGGAGCTGAGTGATCACGAAGCCGCCTACAAGGCGGGAAGGGTCGATGCGGTGGTGACCTTCGGCCCGGCTCGCATCAATCTGCTCAAGGCCGGGGCCATCCCGTTGTTCGACAGCGCCATGATCCCGGGCGAAATCGTGGACACCCTTGCGGCCAGCACCCAGGCGATCGCCGACAATGCCGAGAACCTGCAGGCCCTTGTGGCGGCAAGGTTCAAGGCCTTGGATTTCTTTGAAAGCAATCCTGCCGAGGCCACGCGGCGCATGGCCAGGCGCACCCAGGTGAAGCCGGAGGAGATGCTGGAGGCTTTCCGGCTCATCCAGCAGCCATCCCTTGAGCAGAATGTGGCGTTGCTGAGTCAGCGGGATCCCTCTCTGGTGATCTCCATGACGAACTTGATCCGGGTCATGCATGAAAATGGGCTGATCACAAAAAAGATCGATCCAGCCACTCTTCTGGATCCACAGTTTGTCGAACGTGTACGGGCTGGACGCTAGGTGGTTGCTTGCCTGATGACGAAATTCCCGCCACCACTTCGCTTCACGATTCCGGCGCTGATCGTCGCCAGTGGACTTTCATTGGGTGCCATCAAGTTTGCCCTTGAAGTTCAAGATGTTAATCGTCGATCCGAGCAAGGTGCCACCATCTATATGAAGTCTTCAGTGTCCCAGGCGGCGCGGATGGTCGACTATCTGTTTCGAACAGATGATGAAGGCGATCAAGTCGTTGCATTGATCAGCCAGCTGGGAACCAATCCAGGCTATCGGAGTGTGATCCTTTTCAACGACAGGAACATCGTTCTGCGTGCCAATGACTTCAGCCTGGTGGGCGAACCCCTGAAGGTGACATCTGCTGCACCATTGGCCTCCATCTTCTCCGAGACACGTCGTACCCTCCGGGGAACGGTTCGGCTCTCAAAGGACCGTCTTCATCTGTCGGCCATATATCCCATTCTGCTCAAGCCTCTGCCGGATGAACTGAAGCCATCTCGCGTCGGAGTCTTCTACGTTGATTATAGCCTGAAAGAGGTAAAAGAGAGTGCATTTCGAGAAGCACTGAGGCGAACGCTGGCCTTCAATGCTCTCCTGGTTGCTCTCGGAATCTGCGTTTGGCTCTTTTTTCAATATGCCCTGACTAGCCGGATCAGGAGGCTGATCGATGCCAGCCATGCTCTGGGGGAAGGAGACCTGGCGGTGAGGAGTGGATTGGGTGGCTCCGATGAACTGGCTGGGATTTCCGTGGCGTTTGATCAGATGGCGGAGAAAATGGAGCAGAATGCCGTCCACTTACAACGGCAGGTGCAAAGAGAGTTGATCCTGCGTGAGATCACGGAGCGGATTCTGACGTTTCTTGAGCTCAAGCGCATCTTCCAGGTGGCGGTCAATGAAATGCTTCCCTATCTTGCCGTGGACCGTGTAGCCATCTACCAGTTTGATCAAGAGTTCCAGTGCCATCGTGGTGCCTTCATTGCCGAGGCTGTGCGACCAGGCACGGAATCCTTGTTAACCGTTTCCATTGAGGATACGTGTTTCGACGATGCCTTGATCTCTCGCTATCTCAAGGGCGGAAACCAGGCGATTGACGACGTCGCGAAAGCTGACTTGGAGCCCTGTTATCGAGAGCTGCTTCGTGGCTTGAAGATTCAATCCAACCTGGTGGTTCCCCTGATCTGTGGTTCCCGTTTGTGGGGGCTGCTCTGCATGCATCACTCCAAGCGACCTCGCCGCTGGACAGAGGAAGATATTCAGGTCGTGAATCATGTCGCGAGCCAACTCAGTATCGCCATCCAACAGGCTGATCTGTTCACGAAGCTGGAGGACGAACTGCAGGAAAAGAAAATTGCTGAGGAACGGCTGATCGCCGTCAATGAGGAGCTGGCTTCCACCAACGACCAACTCGCCCGCTCGACGCGTCTGAAGGATGAGTTTCTGGCCAACATGAGCCATGAACTGCGAACCCCTCTGAATGGAATCCTCGGCATGGCGGAATCGCTGCAGGACAATATCTATGGTGAGGTTTCCACGATCCAACGCAAGGCGTTGGAGGAAATTGATCGCAGTGGCAACCATCTGCTGGAGTTGATCAACGATATCCTTGACATCACGAAGATCGAAGCTGGCAAGCTTGAAGTCCATCTCCATCCTGCCTCGATCAGTCTGCTCTGCCACTCCTGTGTCTCCACGATTCAGAGGATGGCGCAGGCCAAGTCGATCCTGCTGTCATCGAAGATTGAACCTGATCTGCCTCTCGTCCTGGTGGATGAGCGGCTGCTCCGACAGGTTCTCATCAATCTCCTGAGCAATGCCGTCAAGTTCACTCCCGAGGCGGGCACCGTTCGCCTTGAGGCCAGGTTGGTCCGTTCCCCAGAGGCGGCATCGGGCCAGGCCACGCTTGAGCTCTGCGTGATCGATTCGGGAATCGGCATCGACCCTGCGGATCAGGACAAGATCTTCCAGCCGTTCGTGCAGATCGAGAGTGGCCTGAATCGTCAGTTCACAGGCTCAGGCCTTGGCCTCTCGATCGTGAAGCGAATTCTCCTGGCCCATGGTGGTGACATCGGGGTGCAATCGACCCTGGGGCAGGGCACTCACTTCCGTGTCCAGCTTCCCGTCATGCTCGTTGCAGAGATGGCGACGGATAGTTCTGATGTTGGAACGGGGCAGGCTGGCTCTGCCGAACCTGACGCAAGTGCTCGCATGGATCGGCCATCGATCTTGCTGGCCGAGGACAGCCGGGTCAACCGGATGATCTATTCCCGGTATCTCACTGCCAAGGGATACCAGGTCCATGAGGTGGTCAATGGCCAGGAGGCGATCGATTTCCTGCAGGACCGTGTTCCTAGCCTGCTGATTCTCGATATGTCAATGCCGATGGTGGACGGCTTTGCGGTCCTGCGCATGATCCGCTCCAGTGACAGGCCAGAGCTGGCGGCGACCCCGATCATCGTGCTGACGGCCCTGGCGATGAAAGGCGATCGGGAAAAGTGCCTGGCTGCCGGTGCCAGCGAGTATCTGGCTAAGCCGGTCAAACTGCAACAGCTGGATCAGACGATCAGGTCAATCCTGGAGACGGCTCGCCAGAAAGGCTGGCAGGTTGGTGCTTGATCGCCGTTCATGTGGCCGCCAACGAATGCATTCCTGCCCCGAATGGCACGGGACGGCACGATCAGCCGATACGTTCCTGCAGCTTGCTTTTCACGTCTGCCCCGGTGCGATCGCCTTGTGTGGCGACCGGCTCAGGTGTTTCGCGAGCCTCCTCGTAGAAGCTCCGCAGCTTCTTGATCTCCTCCATCAAGGCCTCTCCATCGGCCAGGAGCTCGACAATCGTTTCATGCCGCTCCGGCTGATAGGCCGTGATGCCGAAGGAGAACGCGATGGAGTATCCCTTGTTCGTCAGTCTGTTGTCCTGGCTGAGGGCCTTCTTGATGCGATGGACAACGATCTCTGCCTGCTCCCGGGTCGCGTTGATCAGCAGGACCACAAACTCATCGCCCCCCAGCCTGGCCACCACATCGGAATCTCGGCAGACATCCTTGATCCGATCGGCCAGATGGACCAGCACGTCATCGCCCGCTTGACGTCCGTGGCGCTCATTGATGCGATGGAAATCGTCCAGGTCGAGATAGAGAAGCGAAACAGGCGTTGCCTGGCGCGTGCAAAGTTGAAGACTCTGCTGGGCAAGGGCCAGGAAGCCGCGTCGATTCTCAAGGCCGGTGAGCGGATCCCTGGTGGCAAGAAGTGTGGCGGCGACCTGCTGCTCGACCACTTTCGCCAGTTCCTTCAGGATCTCGATCTGATCCTCATCAAGGGTTCGGGGCACCCGATCGACGATGCAGATGGTTCCGATCTTGCGGTTGTCCACCGTCAGGGGACAGCCGGCATAGAAGCGAATATGGGGCTCGCCCAGGACCAGAGGATTGTCCTGGAAGCGTTCATCTCCAAGGGCATCCTGAACGATGAATGGATCGGAACCGAGAATCGTATGCCCGCAGAAGGAAACGGTTCTGGGGGTTTCTGAAACATCGAAACCCGCACAGGACTTGAACCATTGCCGGTTCTCGTCCAGGAGGCTGACCATCGCGATGGGCACCTTGAAGATGCTCCTGGCCATCCGGGTGAGGCGGTCGAAATGAGGGTCATCCTGCTGCGTGTCCAGCAGGCGGAGCGAGCGGACCTTGGCGAGTCGAAGCCGTTCGTCGTCTGGGGTCTCGGGTGGTTTCAATCGATCCCTCTCTGGGTCATGACTGGTCGACAGGACAATCATCGGAAAACGGAAGCGACGGGTTGAATCCCTGCTCCGGGGGCCGCGGTGGACACCGCCATCCTGAAATAGGGATTCCATCCGTTGCTGGAATCAATCCGTTGGGTTGGGATTGGCGATGCTCAGCCCTGAGTAATGACTACCGAGATTAGCCTGTTTTTCCTGTCGTTTCCGGCCATTGTTCCTTAGTGCCGACTTCAGCACTGCTGGCAGTGAAGGGAAGGAACGACGGCAAACTTTCAGTCATTTTTCAGTTTCTCTGCGATGCTCGAGTCGTGGGCGTCCAGCCAGCGTTCAAGCTGCACCTCGTTCCAGGTGTCCTGGTTCACCCAGCGGCCGATCGGTGCCGCCAGGCCGGCCACCAGCAGCAACCAGGGCAACAGCGCCATGGTCCCGGCGATCTGCATCACGAACAGCGCGCAGAACAGGGGCGTGCGGCAGGCTCCACTGAACAGGGCCGTCGCCCCGGTCCACACCAGCAGCTGCCGTTCCAGGGGCGGCAGGTCGCCGAGCAGGGGTCCGGCCAGCAGTGCTCCAAGTGACATCGCGTCGTGCATGACACCGCCAGGGGCGCCGATGGCGATGCTCAGCACCGAGGCGACCAGCCGCCAGGGGAGGATTTCCAGCCCCGGTCGATCCTCGCCGTAGGCCATGCGCAAGATCAGCAGCTGGCCGTCGTTGAGGCTCCAGCCATCGCTGGCGACGGCCGCCAGGCTGATCACCAGGGCGGCAAGCAGGGCCCAGATCAGGGGCCTGGCCAAGGGCGATCCCCCCGCCTTGGCTGGCCTGGCCAGCCAGCGGCCCCAGCACCCCGCCATCCAGGCGGTGGCGCCGCTGAACACTCCGCCCAGCCATCCCGCCCCGAGGGTGAGCAGCAGGGCGGGTGCGATCAGGTGGGGGCCCCCGCCCACCAGCAGGCTGACGCCGGCCTGGTGGGCGGGGGCTGCATCCGGGGTGCTGGCCCAGAGGCCGGTGGCGACCCCGAGCATGACGCCCGCTCCCGCGGTCAGCAGCGTTCCGTTGATGAGCGCCGCCGAACGCCGCCGGCAGAGTTCTTCGACGGCATAGGTGACCCCCAGCAGGACGGAGTTGAAGGCGATGCCCAGGCCGGCCCCGGCTCCGGTCGCCAGCAGCACCGGCAGGGGCAGGCGCCTCAGGGGGGCCACCCTCTCCCGCAGCGCCAGCAGCAGGCTCGCCCCCAGGGAGGCGGAGGGGGACTCCAGCCCCACCGTCAGGCTGGCGCCATGGGTGAGCAGCAGCAGCGGCAGCCGGGCCAGCTGACGCCTGAGATCCAGGGAGGCGAGGGCCGCGGTGCGGGCGGGACCCTGGTGCACCCGTTCCAGTTGCAGCGCCAGCACCCCGGTGAGCCCACCACCGCGGCCGCCCTTGAGGGGACCGTTCGCCAGCAGGGTCAGCAGCACCGTGCCGGCGAACACGAGCAGCAGGCTGCCGCCGGGGATGCCCCCATCCCCGCCCAGGGGCCAGGCCTGCTGGAGGCGAAAGCCCAGGGCCGAGAGCCACTGGTAGGGCTGCAGCATCAGCAGGAGCAGCGGCGCGACCAGGAGCAGGGCGACCACCTGACCGAGCCGCAGACTGCCGTCGCGGCGGGCGTCGGCGGCATCGATCGCTTCGGGGGGAATCGTCATGGGCTCCATTCCAGGCGCGCCGGAACCGCGGCATCCGGGTCCGTCGGCATGGGCAGCAGTTCGCGCAGCAGCTGGGCGTAGGTGATGTTCACGTTCACGGTGGCCTCCAGCCGCTGGACCAGGCTGGCGATCAGCCGTTCCTGGGTGTTGGAGAGATCCAGCTCGCTGCTCAGGCCCGCCTGGTACCGCAGGCGGGCGTCCCGGAAGGCCTCCAGGCTCGCCGCCACGCCCCGCCTGGCGGCCACCAGCCGCGCCAGGCTGGCCTCGTGGCCCAGGAAGGCCTGCTCGATCCGCAGCCGGATGTCGTTGCGCTGGGCGGCGTACTGCTGGGCCACCGCCGCACCCCGGCGGGCCAGGGCCCTGGCCTGGCCCCGGGTGGTGCCGGCGTCGAACAGCAGCCAGCTCACCGCCAGGCCCACCGACCAGTCGGTGCCGTAGGTGTTGAGGGAGGTGGCCACCGTGGTGCCGCAGCAGCCGCCGTCGGCGATGCGCACGTTCCAGTTGTTGGCGTTGCTGGCCCCGGCCCCGGCGCTGGCGAACAGCGACAGCTTCGGCAACAGCTCGGCAGCGACCGCATCCTTCTGGCGCAGCAGGGCCTCGCGGGTGGCCAGCAGGGCTTCCAGTTCCGGGTTGTCCCGGAAGGAGGCCAGCAGGCTGGCCTCCAGGTCGAGGGGCCAGCGCGGCTGCAGGCGGATCGGGTCGCTGGCGGTGGGGGTCAGCTGGGGTGGCAGGTTGAGCAGGGCCGCCAGCCGCCGGCGGGCGACCGCCCGTTCCGCCAGGGCCGCGATCAGCTGCTCCTGGCCGTCCGCTTCGATCGCCTGCCGCCGCAGCACGTCGAGCCGGGGCACCAGCCCGGCCTGCTTGAGATCCAGGCTGTCCTGCAGGATCAGCAGGTCGTTGCGCACGACGGCCTCGCGGATGCGCACCAGCTGGTCGGCCCGCTGCAGCTGGTAATAGCTCTCGCTCAGGGAGAGTTGCAGCCGCCGCAGGGCATCGGCGTAGTCCAGGCGGCTGCCGCGCAGTCGGGCCAGGGCGGCCCGCGCCTTCGATGTGCGGGCGAAATCCAGGAGCTCGTAGCGCAGCTCGAGGCCGCCGCTCACCCCGTTGGCGTTGTTGTTCAGGGAGCCCCTGCCGCCGGGGGGGATGAAGAAGGGGTTGCTGGGGGCGAACAGGGTCCCGGTGCCGGTGGGGGAGAAGAAGCTGGTGCTGGCCTGGTCGGTGCCACCGGCGGCGTAGGCGGAGATCCGGGGCCAGTAGGTGCCCATCTGGCTCTGCAGCTCGGCCAGGGCCGCCGCCACCGCTTCGCGGCGGGCCTGCAGGCCCGGACTGTTGGCGAAGCCGATCGCCAGCGACTGCTCCAGGCTCAGGGCCTGCAGCTGGCCCGGACGGAGATCGGCGGCCTCCGGCAGCGCCAGGGGCGGTAGGGGAAGGCTGTCCTGCGGTGGCCCGGGAAACGCGCTGGCTTCCGCAGGCCCCAGCAGCGCCTCCGGCAGCGCCGGCCTGGCGGACCCGTCACCGTGGTGGGGTGTCGCCTCGGCGGGCAGCAGCTCCTCGAGGGCACGGATCTGGCGATCCAGCTCGTTCCAGCGGCGCTCGAGACGTCGCACGTCGCCGGCGCTGGCCGCCGGCAGGGGTTGGCCCGCGACGGGCCCCGTTCCAAGGCCGAAGCTCAGCACCATCCCGGGCACCATCCCCGCGAGGATCCACCTGGCCAGGGGCCGCCCCGTTCCGCTGCCCCCCATGGCCTCCCGTTCCCCCCGTCCGGCGCCCAGTTTGCTCGACATCGGCCTCCCCGGCTCCTAGAAGCTGAAACCCAGCTGCAGGCCCGCCGCGAACAGGCCCGGCACGCGGCCGGCACCACCGGGATTGAGGATCCACTGGAGGCTGGGCTGCAGGTTGAACGACTGGTTGAAACGGATCTGATACCCCAGCTCCACCACCCCTTCGTGGCTCAGGCCGGGCTGGCTGATCGGACTGAAGCCGGTGCGGGCGACGCCAAGGATCAGCAGGTCGAGGGGACGGCCGGGCAGCACCCCCTGGCTCACCAGACCGCCGCCGATGTAGCTGGGGGTGGGATTGGCGGCCGTGTCGAAGCCCGCGGCAGTGGCGGCCCAGAGCCGGTGGTCGAGGCCCCAGGGCAGGGCCACGGGCACGGTGGCGCTGCCGTACAGGCCCCGGTTCGGCCCGGTCCCGGCATAGGCCGCCAGCTGCAGCAGCCCGCCGGGAAGCTGCCGTTCCACCGCTACCGGCTGGCCGCAGCTCTGCCCCCGGGGCCTGAGGCCACCCCCCTCGCGGCAGGCGGCGATCGGGGCCCCCAGCCGGCGGTTGAGCCAGGGAGCCGCGTAGCTCCACTGCAGCTGATGGGTCCAGCCCCGGCCGGGGGGAAGGCCGCTGGCGGTTCCCAGGAGCTTGGCGACCTCATCGGTGGCGGCCAGGTTGAAGCTGGCCAGCCGCAGGGTGGTGGCCGGGGTCGGCCGCAGCACCAGCAGGGCGCCCGGCGCCGCCACGGGAAAGACGGGGAAGTTCGGGATCGTGAACACCACCGGCGCCCCGTTGAGGGCGTCGTGGACGTAGAAGCCCTCGATCGGGGTGCTGAACAGGTCCGGGGCCATGCCCACCAGCCCCGCCTCCAGGCTCCAGCGACCGTCGTCGGAGCGGCGCTCCAGGCTGGCGCGGGTGGGCCAGAACCCCACCGGGTTGGCCACCTCCTGCAGGGGCAGCGCCGCCCCCAGCCTCTCGGCATAGGTGGGGTCGCCGTTGTAGGCGGCGATGGCCAGATGCATCGCCCATCGCTTCCATTCCCCTGCCGCCCCTTCGCCGGCGGGGGCTCGCAGGGTCAGGGCCAGGGTCGTCTGCTGGATCCAGTTCGCCTCCATCACCAGACCGCCGACGGGATTGGCCATCGGTTCGGCCAGGATCTCCAGATCCAGATCGACCCAGGCCGGGAGGCCCAGGGTCTGCTGGAGGGTGCCCCAGCCCGGCTCCAGCTGGATCAGGGGCGGCTCCGGTGGCGCCGGCTCAGCCCCGGGCCCGGGGGCCAGCGGTTCGGCGCTGCCGGATCCGGCAGCGGCCAGCAGCAGTAGCGCCTGCGTCAGCGCCCGGCGGCACCCGGGGGCCTGCGGAGGGGACGGGCGCGCTGCAGCCATGGCGTCAGCCGCTGGCCTCCCCCAGGGCCCGCCAGCTGTGCTCCGCCTGCTCGATGCTGCGCAGGGCCTGGCCGCAGAGCATCAGCCGGCTGGCATTGCGCTGCAGCAGGGGCAGATCGAACCTGTCCAGGTCCGGATCGTGCAGCGAGCGCTCCAGGTTCCCCCAGCGGGTCGGAGGGATCATGGCCTTGGCCGGTGGCGCCGGCCGATGGCGGTGCGGCACCTCGAGGCAGTGGCGCCATTGCTCCAGTCGCCCGGCCACCGACCGCAGCAGTTCGGCCTGGGCGCCGTGGAGTCCCTCCAGGGGCCCCCGATCCGCAGGGGTGTGCTCAAGGAGCCGCAGCCCGTCGACCACGCCGACCAGCTGGGAGCCGGCCCCGTTGAGGAGCTGGAACAGCCGGAACGTGGCATGGCTGGTGGGGTTGTTGCCGAGCTCATCGGCCACCGCCGGCATGGCCTGGCGCAGCGCCACCAGCTGGCGCCGCAGCCCCTGGGCCGTCTCCAGCTCCAGCTGCCGGGCGGCCACCAGGGCCCCCGGCGGCGCGGGGACGGCCGGAGCCTCGAGGCGGTCGGCCTGGGCGGTGAGGGCTCCGCTTAGCTCGGCCAGGAACCGCCGCAGCCGCTGCCGGTTGCCCTCCACCGCCAGGTCGGGCCAGAAGAGCCGCAGGCACAGCAGGGCCACCAGGATGCCGGCCGCGGTCCAGAACAGCCGCACCGGGACCCACATCCCCAGTTCACCGTCGTGGACCAGCCAGCCCATCACGATGATGTTGCTGCCCACCTTGTACCCCACCTCCAGCCCCAGCGCCCCCCCCAGCAGCCGCATCGCCACCAGGGACAGGCTCAGCCCCAGGGGCAGGGGCAGGTGACTGAGGCCGGTGAAGGAGACCACCAGCACCACCCCCCCCACCAGCGACCCCAGCAGCCGCTGGCGCCCCAGGCCGATGGAGCCCCCGTAGGTGCCGGTGCAGACCACCAGCACGGCCATCGGCGCGTAGAAGCCGTAGGCCAACGGGGCCAGGGACCCCAGCCCGTTCATCAGCCCGGCCGTCAGGGCCAGACGCAGCTCGGAGCGGCGGATCAGCATCGGGCCACCAGGCTCAGGGTCCGCAGGCTGGCCAGCAGCGGATGCTGCTCCTCGGCCAGGGCCAGCAGCGGCAGCAGCGGCAGGGAGCGGCGCCGGGCCAGGTTCTGCCAGGGCCCGGGGTCCGGGGCCAGGGCTGGAAGGGTGTCGCCGCTAAGCAGGGCGGCCATGCGTGCCATGCCGGCCTGCAGGGGATCGCCGGGCTCCGCGTCCTGGCCCAGGCGGTCGGGGAGGCCCCCCAGCAGGCGCTCCCACTGCACCCAGTGGTGCTGGACCGCGCCCCACAGCTGCAGCCGCTGCGACCAGTGCTGCCGCTGCAGCCGCTGCTGATGGGGGCCCCGTCGCTCCTGGG
Source organism: Synechococcus sp. CCAP 1479/9 (assembly GCF_019038535.1). Lineage (NCBI taxonomy): Bacteria > Bacillati > Cyanobacteriota > Cyanophyceae > Synechococcales > Synechococcaceae > Synechococcus > Synechococcus sp. CCAP 1479/9. The sequence goes on from NZ_JAFKRK010000003.1 coordinate 43,836, forward strand.
CGAGCAGCTGCTCCATCGCCACCAGGTCGTGGCTGAGCCTGGCCGGGGGCAGGGGCTGGGGCCGCTCGCCATGGCCCGCGAGCCAGCTCCGCTGCTGCACCAGCTGGGCGGCATAGCCCTGGCGCAGCCCGGCCTCCAGACGCATCAGCCGGTCGCATCCCCGCCGGGGCCAGAACAGCAGCCCCACCACGATGGCGATCACGCAGCCGACGGCCGTGTCCAGGGTGCGGTTGAACACGTAATCCCAGTTCAGGGCCACATGGCTGGGGATCATCAGGAACATCAGGCTGACCAGCGTCGCGGTCCCGGCGGCGGACTGCCAACCCAGCCAGCGCAGCAGGGGCAGCATCAGCAGCAGCGACACCAGCACCCCCGGCCAGCCGGACAGCACGGTGTGGACCAGGAAGGTGACCAGCCCTCCGGTGATGGTGCCGAAAACCCGCACCCTGGCGGCCTGGAGGCTGAGGTCGTCACCGTCCTCCATGACGGTGACCACGGCCAGCATCGGGTACCAGACATAGGCGATCCGCTCGAACCAGAGCGACAGGGCGGCGGTGAGGAACGCGGCCACCCCGAGCCTCAGGCTGTTGCGAAGCAGGGCGGACCGCACGGACCTCGTGGCGCTGGGCTGGCAGGAGCCTATGGAGGCCCATGGTCCATGGCCGTTGGCCGATGCGCCATGGTTGAACACCCCCCACCGTGCCGCGGACAGCCATGGTCCTCTCGCTGAGCCCGGATCTGGAGGCCCTGCTGCGGCTGGGCATGGCGGTGCTCTGTGGATTGGCGGTGGGCCTCAACCGGGCGCACCACGGCAGCCGCGCCCACCCCAACCGCCTGCGGGTTCATGTGCTGGTGGGGATGAGTGCCTGCCTGATGGTCCTGGCCGCCGGCCCCGATGCCCAGGCCCGCAGCCGCGTGATCCAGGGGGTGGCGGCGGGCATCGGTTTTCTGGGGGCCGGCGAGATCCTGGTGCCTCCGGTGCGCTCGAAGCACAGCATTCCGGAGGTGCGGGGCCTGAGCAGCGCCGCCTCGATCTGGTTCACGGCGGCCCTGGGGGTCACGGTGGCCGTCTCCAGCCCGGTGCCGGTGCTGATGGCCCTCGGCCTGGCCCTGATCACCCTCTCCGACCGTGACGGCCACCCGCCCGACGGGGGCAGCGACGAAGCTCCGGCTCCGGCGGAAGAGGTCAGAAAAGGAAACGGTGGCGGCCGTTCGTAGCGTTGGCCTGGCCTTCGTTGCCGGCCTCCAGGGGGTCGTTCTCCGGAGCCGGCCAGACGGCGTCCCAGTAGCTGATGCCGTCCTTGTAGAAGGGGCGGCCGTCCAGCCGCTCGGTGTCGAGCTGGGTGCTGCCCATGGCCGTGATCAGGCCCCCGAGCTCCATGGGACCGAGGTCGGTCTTGAGGTCCTTGCGGGCGGCCATCATCAGGGCCGGCAGCCGCACGAGGTACTCGGGCCGGGTGAGTTTGCGGAACAGGGACTTCAGGGCCAGCTGCTGGCGGTCCATGCGCCCCAGGTCGCCGGTCTCGTCGTGGCGGAAGCGAAGGAAACCCTCCAGATCCTTGCCACGCAGGGTCTGCACCCCGGGTTGCAGATCGATGGACAGCCCCTGGCTGCGATCGACGTAGAGCATGCGCTTGGGAACGTCGACCTCGATGCCCCCGAGCACATCGGCCATCTGGCGGATCGAGGAGAGGTTGACGACCAGGTGGTGCTGGATGGGGCGGCCGAGGCGCTGGGAGATCTCCCGCTTCACCGCCTCGATGCCGCCCAGGCTGTAGAGGGCGTTGATCTTGACCGGGCCGAAGCTCTCGGCCTCGATGTAGGTGTCGCGGGGGATCTGGGTGATGCTGGTGCGCTTGCCATCGATGCGCAGGGTGGCGATCACATCGGTGTTGCCACCGCCCACGTCGGTGCCCAGAATCAGGACGTCCTGACCGTCCATGCCGCCGCTCCAGGCGGCGAAGGGATTGGTCAGCGCCGGGTTGCCCCCGGCGGTGGCCCGGGCCGAGATCAGCTGGGCCAGGGGTCCGGCCAGCAGCAGGCCCGCCCCCAAGCCGCAGACCATGGCCAGAACCACGGGGGTGCGGCGGCGGGACGACCTGGGCTGGGCTCCCTTCCTGGCCTGGGCCTCGGTGCTCGGTTGAGAAATCTTCATTGAATCCACGCTAAGCCCACTGGGCTCAGCGCAGGGCCTCCTCCGGCCTCAGCCCCGTCTGCACCCGCCAGAGCGCCGCATAGGCGCCGTTTCTGGCCAGCAGCTCGTCGTGCCCGCCGCTCTCGACGATGCGCCCCTGTTCCATCACCACGATGCGGTCGGCGTGGCGGACCGTGCTCAGGCGGTGGGCGATCACCAGGGTGGTGCGGGAGGCGGTGATCCGATCGAGGGAGCGCTGGATCGCCGCCTCGGTTTCGTTGTCGACCGCGGCGGTGGCTTCGTCCAGCACCAGCACCGGGGGATCCTTAAGGATGGCCCGGGCCAGGGCGATGCGCTGGCGCTGGCCACCGGACAGGCGCAGGCCCCGTTCCCCCACCAGGGTGTCGTACCCCTGGGGCAGCGCCTCGATGAAACCCGCCGCCTCGGCCAGGCCGGCTGCCCGTTCGATGGCCGCGCGCGTGGCAGAGAAGCTGCCGTAGGCAATGTTCTCGGCCACGGTGCCGTGGAACAGGAACACCTCCTGGCTGACCAGGCCGATGGCGCGGCGCAGTTCCTGCAGGGACAGCTGCTCGATCGCCAGGCCGTCGAGCAGGATCCGCCCGCCCTGGATGGGGTAGAGCCGCAGCAGCAGCTTGACGATCGTGCTCTTGCCGGAGCCCGTGGCCCCCACGATCCCCACGGTGGCGCCGGCGGGAACCTCCAGATCGAAGGCTTCGAGAAGCCGCTCCCGGCCGCTGTAGGCGAAGTCGACCCGCTCGAAGCGGATCTGGCCGCGGACATCGGCGATGGGAAGCGCCAGGTTGCCGCTGGGGATGGCGACAGGGGTGTCCAGCAGGTCCATCACCCGGTGGGTGGAGGCCATGGCGCGCTGGTAGTCGTCGAGGGTGCGGCCCAGGGTGGTGAGCGGCCACAGCAGCCGCTGGGTGATGAAGACCAGGAACGAGTAGGTGCCGATGGCGATGGCGCCGCTCCAGGCCTGCAGTCCGCCGATCACGAGGATGGCGATGAAGGCGAAGAGGATCGCGAACCGGATCAGGGGGATGAAGGCGGCCGACAGGCGGATGGCCCGGCCGTTGCTGGCGCGGTAGGCCTGGCTCTGGGCGATGAGCCGCTGCTTCTCCCACGCCTCCGCGGCGTAGCTCTTGATGGTGAGCATGCCGCCCAGGTTGTTGCTGAGCGTGCTGGCCAGGTCGCCGGCCCGCTCGCGCACCTCCCGGTAGCGGGGGGCCAGGCGCCGCTGGAAGCGGAGCGACCCCCAGAGGATCACGGGGATCGGCAGGAAGGAGACGCCGGCCACCGTGGGGGAGAGGACCACCATGGCCCCGCCCACCGCCACAACGGTGGTGATCAACTGCAGGATGTCATTGGCTCCCTGGTCGAGGAAGCGCTCCAGCTGGTTGATGTCGTCGTTGAGGACCGTGAGCAGACGCCCGCTGCTGCCGGCCTCGAAGAAGCCCATCTCCAGGTGCTGGAGATGGTCGTAGGCCTCGATGCGCAGCTCATGCTGCACCGTCTGGGCAAGGCGTCGCCAGAGCAGGGCGTAGAGGTATTCGAACAGGGACTCGGCGCTCCAGATCAGGAACGAGAGCACCGCCAACACCCCCAGCTGGCCCGGCACCGTGGTGAAGCCGAGGCCGGCCAGCCAGGAGGTGCGCTGCTGGACCACCACATCGACCGCCAGACCGATGAGGACGGGGGGCGCGAGGTCGAAGAGCTTGTTGAGAATCGAGCAGGCGGCCGCCAGCCCGACGAGCCTGCGGTGGGGCCGCAGGCTGCGCAGCAGGCGTTTCAGCCCTGCCGCTGTCGGGGCTGGCTCCGTGGGGCCATCAACGGCCCTGGCCGCCGCCGGACTCACCAGCGATTGCCGCCGCCGCCGCCGCCACCGCCGCCGTAACCCCCGCCACCGCCACCGCCGTAGCCGCCGCCACCACCGGAGCGGCCACCGCCGCCACCGGGGCGACCGCCGCCACCGCCGTAGCCGCCGCCGCCGGAGCGGCCGCCGCCACCGCCACCGCCGCCACCACCTTCACGGGGCGTGGCCTTGTTGACACGGATCATGCGACCCATCCATTCGACGTCCTGAAGGTCGTCGATGGCCTTCTGCTCGGACGCATCGTCGGCGAGTTCGATGAAGGCGAAACCGCGCTTGCGGCCGGTCTCACGGTCGAGGGGCAGGCTGCACTGACGGACCTCGCCGTACTGGCCGAAGAGATCGAGAAGGTCCTCGCGTTCGGCCTGGAACGAGAGGTTGCCGACGTAGATGGTCATTCAATGAAAAAGCTGGAACGGATTCCTCCGGTGTCGGGAATCCCAGGGAAAGCAGGCGGTCGGCATGGAGCTGAGAACGGACCCAGGGTCGGGTCCGGTTCCGTTGGGCCCGAGCCGTCGATGCGTGCCGAAGGGAGCCAGAGCGGCATGGAATTCCCGGAAGCCTACAACCGTGACCCGGGCCACCATGGCGAAGCTTGAAGCAGATGCGAAGGAAAACAAAAAAATCTGCCCACCCCCGCCCGTGCCGCTCCATTGTCAGCAAACCCTGATCCAGTTGATCCCATGAAAGCCGCCCCTGTGCCCTGGAGCCTCACCTGGCGTGAGGATGGTGAGCTCGGTTCCCAGGATCTGTTCGACCTGCTGCAGGTCCTGGTGGCGAGCGAAAGTCACGAGGTCCAGATGACCCTGATCGCCGCCGTGGAGCAGCTCGCGGTGAGCGAGCTCCAGGTGACGGGCTGTGAGCAGGTCACCCGCCTCTGCGCCTGACGGCCTGGCCAGGTGCCTGATCGGGCTTCAGATCGGGTAGCGCTTCGAGGTGGCGTCCCGGCAGCTGCTGCGGGCCGAGGCGATGCTGCTGCCACTGGAGATGCGATCGGCCACACAGTCGCAGGCGAAGCTGGCCATGCCGTCCGGGGCCTTCTTCCCGGACTGGGCCAGCTCCGTCTCGAAGGCGGAGAGGCAGATGGAGCGCACCACCTCGAGGATGGGGCCGGAGGCCGCCTCAGCCGGGCGCTCCAGCGGCCCGAAGGACGCCAGAGCCACCAGGCTGAGGATCAGACCGGCCTGACCCGACCGCCGACGGGAACGCCGTGAGGGGAAAGGGGGCCGCTGCTGGGAAGGCATGGGGGAGTGGCGTGAGAAGCGCCGGTGAGGGGATGTCAGGAGCCCAGCCGGGAGATCTGAAGTTCCTTGTTCATCACCCGCAGCCGACGCAGGTCCGCGAAAACGTCGTCGGGCATGCCCTTGGGCAGGTCGACGGTGCTGTGGGCGTCGAAGATGCGGATCTTCCCGATCGATCGTCCGGCCAGGCCGGACTCGTTGGCGATGGCGCCGACAATGTTGCCGGGCTTGACCCGATCCCGCCAGCCCACCTCGATGCGGAACCGTTCCATGTTGTCCTCGGGACCGTCCTCGCCGCGTTCCTGGTGACGGTCGTTGAAGGGGCGGCGTTCCCCGCCCCGATCCCGCTCACCTCGGTCGCGGTCCCTGGTGGGGGCGCCGGCACGGCCCTGGCCCCAGCGCTCCTCGCCCTGCAGCAGCAGGGGTTTGCCACCCAGTCCGAGCTCCAGGGCGGCGAGGGCCAGCTGCTCGGGGGTGCAGGCCTGTTCCTGGGCCACCCGCTGCAGGATCTCGCCCAGCAGCGCCCGCTCTTCGGGATTGCAGGCGGGCTGCTGGAGGACGGTGGTGAGTTTCTGGCGCAGCCGGTCGAGGCGGTGCTGGTTGATGCTGGCGTTGCCCGGCACCTCCATCGGTTCGATGGGCTGGTTCACGGCCCGCTCGAGACCCCCGAGGAAGCGTCGCTCCCGGGGCGTTAGGAACAGGATCGCCTCACCGCTGCGCCCGGCGCGGCCGGTGCGGCCGATGCGGTGCACGTAGGCCTCCCCGTCGAAGGGGATGTCGTAGTTGATGACCAGGCCGATACGGTCGACGTCGAGGCCCCGGGCGGCCACGTCCGTGGCCACCAGCACATTGACCCGGCCATCCCGCAGACGCTCGATCGTGCGCTCCCGCTGGGTCTGGGGAACGTCGCCGTTGAGCACCGCCACGTCGTAGCCGTGCTGCTCGAGGGACTCGGCCACGGTGAGGGTGATGGCCTTGGTGCGGGCGAAGATGATCACCCCCTCGCTGCCCTCGGCTTCCAGCACCCGTTCGAGGGCCTCGAGCTTCTGGGGACCGTTGACCACCAGGTGCCGCTGGCGGATGCGGCGACCGTCGGCGGCCTTCTGGCGGATGGTGACCTCCGCCGGGTTCTTCAGATGGTTCTGGGAGATCCGCCGGATCTCCGGGGGCATGGTGGCGGAGAACAGCACCACCTGACGCTCGGCGGGCAGCTGTTCGAGCACCCACTTGACGTCGTCGATGAAGCCCATGCGCAGCATCTCATCGGCCTCGTCCAGCACCAGGCTGCGCAGCCCGGAGAGGTCGAGGGTGCCCTGGCGCATGTGGTCCATCACCCGCCCGGGGGTGCCGACGACAATCTGGACGCCCCGGCGCAGTTGCTGGATCTGGTCGCGGAAGTCGGCGCCGCCGTAGACGGGCAGCACCTTGACGCCCTTCATGCAGGCCGCGTAGCTATTGAAGGCCTCCGCCACCTGCATCGCCAGTTCGCGGGTGGGGGTGAGCACGAGCACCTGGGGGGTGCGCTGGCCGGGATCGAGGCGCTCCAGCAGGGGCAGGCCGAAGGCGGCCGTCTTGCCGGTGCCGGTCTGGGCCTGGCCCACCAGGTCGCGGCCGAGCATCAGCTCGGGGATGGCGGCCTTCTGGATCGGCGAGGGCTCCTCGAAGCCGATGGCCGCCAGGCCCTCCAGCAGTTCCCGGCGCAGGCCGAAGGCGGCGAAGGCGCTGACGGGAGCCGCCGTTTCGGGAGCTGTCGTTACGGTGGCGGCCGTTTCCGGGGCGGCGTCATCGGAAGCGATGGCGGCCTGGGGAGTTGCGGATAGGGGCGCTTCGGGGAGGTCGCGGTCGGCGGCGCTCTCCAGGGCAATGGAGGAGGGCGCGTTCACGTCCTCGCAGGGCTGCGCGAGGGCCGCCTGGGAATCGGCAGCACCGACGAGGGTGCTGCCGTCAATGATCTGGGTCACGGGATGCGGGAGCCTGGTGAATCCTTTTCAACGCAGGCCGGCAGCGGACCGTTGGAGATGGGTGCCGTGCACCCGGGCTGCCTTGCCCTTGCTCAAAGGTTGAAATCAGACTTTACCACCCTTCCGTAATCGTCGTCGAAACGCTCGATGTCCTCCTCCCGCAGCTCCTCGCCCAGCTGCACTTCGATGATCTCCAGATCGGTGGCTCCGGCCGACGCCCGGTGCAGGCCGCCCCGGGGGACGAACAGGGTGGCGCCGGGGAAGGCGGTGATCGAGCCGCCGTCGGCCTCCATCACTCCCTCGCCCGCCGCCACCACCCAGTGCTCGCTGCGCTGACGGTGGCGCTGCTGGCTGATGCGCTGCCCCGCCGTGATCCGCAGGCGCTTGACAAGGTAGCCGGGGCCTGTGGCGAGGGTCTCGAACCATCCCCAGGGTCGCTGGACCCGCTCAGCCATCGCGTTGCTCTCCTGGGATCGCAGGCAGAGACACGGTCAGCGGGTCGGGAACGATGGCGGCGGGAGGGGGCGAGGGGATGGAAAAAAGACTGACCGGAACCACCTGGGGCCAGGGAATCCATGGGGTTGTCCCTGTCGACCTCGGGGCACCTGAAAGGGTTGATCCGGTGGGGCCGGTTCGCACCTTCGTGACGATGCAGGAGGGCATTCCTCAAAGGGGGACTCGAGGAATCAAGGGGCTCCCGAAAAGGGAGAGATCCCAGCGGTGGAGACTATTGGAGCAGGGGCTCCGGTGAGTTCGGCCCGGGTGAACCGCGCCGATGGACGAAGTATGGAACAGGGGTCGGAGCTGCCCCCGTGCGGTTCACTTTTCGTAGACACATTGCCGGCTGTGGCGATGAATGAAGAAGCCTTACGGCTCCTCCCCGGCCGCGGGCCCGTCCTCCCCGGCGCTGAGCAGCAGGGCCCTCTGACGCGCCCGGGTCAGGGCGGTGTAGAGCAGCCGCCCGTCGCGGGCGGCGCCGCTGGGCAGCAGCACGATCACCTCCTCGGCTTCACTGCCCTGGGCCTTGTGGACCGTCAGGGCCAGGGCCGGCTCGGCGGCGCCGCCCAGCTGGCCGGGGTGGATCCAGAGCGGCTCCCCCTCCCCGTCCCCGAACAGCAGGCGTGCCGAGGGCCCGGGGCCGCCCACGAGCACGCCCACATCGCCGTTGGCCAGGTCCAGTTCCGGCAGGTTGCGGCGGCAGAGAACGGGGGTGCCCGGGGGGAGATCCTGAAGATCGCCCTCCCGACGCCCCCCCAGCAGGGTGCGGTGGATCGCCTCCAGACCCCAGCGGCCCTGGCGCTGGGGCGCCATCACTAGCAGGCGGTCCCGTTCGGCCAGCAGCGCCCGGCATCCCTGCTCGGAGCCCGGCCGGCAGCGCCCCGCCAGCCGGGCCAGCTCGGCCTGGTGGCGGCGCAGCCGCTCCAGCAGCTCCGCCGGCAGGGTCCGGGGGGAGCAGGGGCGCCACTGGAGGTTGTCGGTGCTTTCCAGGGCCTGCAGCAGCGGGCGGATGGCGGCGATCGGATCCGGATCCTGCGGGCCGGCGGCGGCCCCCAGTCCCTGGCGCAGGGCGGCGGCCACGGCGGCGATGGCCCCGGCGTTGCGGTAGGTGGTGGTCAGGGTGATGGCGGCGTCCCCCAGCCGGCGGCGGTGTTCGGGCCGCTGCAGGTCCTCCAGCACGGCCCCGGGGGCGATCGGCGGCAGCTGGGCCGGGTCGCCCACCAGCACCAGCCGACAGGTGCTGGGCAGGGCCTCCAGCAGGGCCCCCATCAGACCCAGATCCACCATCGAGACCTCATCCACCACCAGCAGGTCGAGGTCGAGGGGCCGGCCGCGGTGGCGGCCGAAACGGTCGCCGCGGCTCTCCAGCAGCCGGTGCAGGGTCGTGCAGGGAAGGGTGCCGCCGGTGGCGGTCCGCAGCCGGCCCGCCGCCTTGCCGGTGGGCGCCGCCAGATGGACGCGGGCGTCGGGCTGGCTTGCCCGCTGGGCCGCGATCATCGCCGCCACCGTGCTGGTCTTGCCGGTGCCGGGTCCCCCCTCCAGCAGCACCAGTCCGTGGCGAAGCACCGCCGCCACCGCCTGTCGCTGCCGGGTATCGAGGCTCCGGGGGGCGCCGGGAGCCGCAGCGTCGGGGGCCGTCGAGCCAGGCCCCTCGTCGTCGGCGCCCGGCTCGACGGCCCCGGCGCGAGCGATCAGGGCCTCGATCACCGCCCGCCGCTGCCGCTGCCAGCGGCGCCACTGCAGCCGATCCCCATCCAGGGCCAGGGGCCCGTCCGGATCGCTGCAGAGCGGACTGGCCGCCAGGGCCTGGCGGTGCCCCTCCGGCCAGGGTCCTTCGCTCACCTCCGCCGGTCTCGGACCCCGCAGGTCCAGCTCCAGCTCGCCCCGGGCCAGGGCGCCGGTGAGGGCGGCGATCAGCTCGCCGACCAGGGGATCGGGGGGGGTGCCGTGCAGGCGGGGCAGGGCTTCGGCCAGGCCGAGGGCCAGGGCTGCCACCCAGGGCTGGGGGGTGGGGAGGAAGGGATCCCTCATGGCGCCTCCTCACCGGCGGCGGCATGGCCGCCCAGGGCCCTGTTGAGGGCCAGGAGCCTGCCCAGGGGCGGGCGCTCCACGAACATGCCCGGCACCGCTCCGCCTGGGGCCTGCGCCCCCGCTTCTCCGGGTGCCCCGCGCAGGAAGACGTAGGCGTACCCCCCCAGATGGCGCTCGGGGTCGTAGCCGGGCAGGCGCCAGGCCAGGTAGCGGTGCAGGGCCACCAGGTAGAGGTGGGCCTGGAGGGGGTAGTGGCTCTGGGCCATCAGGGCGGCCATCGCCTCCCGGCCGTAGTGGCAGGGGCCGCAGGCCAGGGGCTTGCCCTCGCCGTCCCGCCGGCCCAACCAGTTGCTCTTCCAGTCGGCCACCCACCAGCGCTCCAGGCCATCGGCATCCGTGGCGGTGAAGATCAGGTCGATCGAGCCGGTGAGGAAGCCGCGGCTGGCCACCGGCAGGCTGCCCACGGTGGCGGCGTAGGCGGCACCGAAGGCGCCGCCGGGATGGTCCGCGAAGGCCGCCGCCAGCTGCGCCGCCCTGACGAAGCCGAGGGTCAGGTCGAAGCTGAGTTCGTTGAGCCGGCGCTCCGGCCCGAGATCGGCCACCCGCAGGGACCCCAGCCCGCCGCCGAAGGGGGTGAGGCGCACCTGCTCCAGGCCCCGCAGCAGCGGCTCCAGGTCCTCCGCCTCCAGCCCGGCCCGGCGCAGCTCCCGTTCCACCAGCTCCCGGCTGGCCGGCGTGTCGGTGGGAACCCGGTAGTCCAGCTGCTCCAGCATCCGGTGCAGACAGTCCCCGGCCCCCGGGCCGCGGGCGAAGCCGGCCAGGGGACCCTGCTCTGGCCACAGGGCCGCGTCCCCCCCTTCCGGAGCCTCGCCTTCGGGGCTGGGATCGCTGGTGTCGCGGCCCTGGTCGAGGGCCGCCTCCGAGACGCCGGCGCCGTGGGCGGAGCGGGTCCAGCCGGTGTAGCTGCTGCGGCTCCAGCTCGTGTCCAGCGTGCGCTGGGGCACCGGCCCGCAGCGCAGGGCATCGGCCGCCGCCGGCGCTGGCGCCAGCGTCCGCGGGGCGCCCGGCTCCGCGGCGACCAGGCGCAACTCGAGCCCCAGGGCCCGACGCCCGATCTCCTCCTCCAGCCGCAGGAGCCAGTCCCCGTCGCCGCGCCCGCCGATGGGGGCATCGTCCTCGGGGTCGGGCAGGGGGTCGTCTGGGAAGAGCCAGGGGAACAGGGGGTTGGCCTGCTGGCCCTTCGCCGGCCCCCAGGCGAGCAGCAGCAGGTGCTGGGCCCGGGTGACGGCCACGTAGGCCAGCCGCTCCCGCTCGGCCCGTTCCGCATCCCGGTGCTGGCGGAGCGCCGGCCATCCCCGTCCCCAGGCAGGACGGAGGTGGAGGTCGAGGTGGGCGCCGGCGCCGCCGGGCGGATGCCAGCGGAGGCCCACCCGGTGGCCGCCGGCGGGGGTTGTGCCGGCCGCCTGCCACAGGTAGGGACAGATCACCACGGGAAACTCCAGTCCCTTGCTGCGGTGCACCGTGATCACCGTCACCGCCTCGTCGGCCTTGTCACTGTGGGCCTGGTGCGACTCCGGGATGGTCCCGCTGGCCCGGGTCTGGTCGAGGCGCAGGCGCCGCAGCCAGTCGGCGGCGGCCACCAGGGAGAGCCGTTCGACGTGCAATCGCTCCTGGAGCAGTTCGGCCACCTGCTGCAGGTCGGCCAGCAGCCGCCCGCTGACGCTCAGCCGGGCCAGCCCCACCCCGTCCACCAGCCGCGACAGCACCCCGAGCGGTCCCTGATGGGGCAGGTCCCGGGCCAGGGCCTGGAGCCGGCCGGCCAGTTCGCTCCACTCGGCCGGTGCGGCTTCGGCGATCCGCTGCGCCGACCAGCCCAGCAGGGGGGAGGCGGCCAGCAGCCGCAGACGGCCGGGATCGGCCGGATCGGCCAGGGCATCGAGCAGCCGCTGCAGGGCGGTGGCGGCCGGGCTGGCGAACACGTCGGCCTTGCTCACCAGTCGGCTGGCGATCTGGCGCCGCTCCAGGGCGCTGCGCAGTTCCTCCGCCTGGCGGTGGTTGTGGACCAGCAGGGCGATGTCGCCGGCACGCAGGGGGCTGGGCGGCCGCCCGTCGCCCACCGCCAGGGCGGGGGCCTCCTCCAGCAGCTCCAGGACGGCGTCGGCCACCAGAGCGGGCAGGCGGTCCTCCAGGCCACCCCGGCTCGGCAGGGAGTCGCCCGCCCCCCGATCGCCCCCCAGCCAGAGCAGGCGCACCGGCGCCATGCCGTCGGGTCCGCTCCGCCGTGAACGGGCCAGCACCGCCGGCACCGGCAGGCCGGAGCGGGGCAGGCCCGCCGGTGCCATCAGGGCGTTGAGGCTCCCGATCAGCGCCGGACTGGAGCGGCGGTTCTCCTGCAGCGCCAGCACCCGCGCCGCGCTGCGGCGGGCCAGCCGGTAGGTGTCCAGGTCACCGCCGCGGAAGCGGTAGATGGCCTGCTTCGGATCCCCCACCATCACCAGCAGGTGGGCGTCGCCGGGGAAGGCCAGCCGCAGGATCCGCCACTGGACCGGGTCCGTGTCCTGGAACTCATCAATCAGGGCGGCCTTGTAGCGCTGCCCCACCGCCCGCAGCAGGGGGGTGGGGGCGGTGGCGTCCGGGCCGGGGTCGAGTCCCTCCAGCAGCTGGGCGAAGCCGATGCTGCCGCTGCGGGCCCGGCGTCGGGCCAGCTCCGCCCCCCCCCAGTGGCAGCCATGCAGCAGCACCGCCTCCGCCGGGCCTTCCCGCAGGGCGGCCACCGCCTCCAGGAGCCCGTGGCCGGGCAGCCGGATCTCCCGCTCCGCCCCTTCCGCCTTGCGGGCCGCCCGGCAGAAGGGCTCGGGGTGGAAATAGGACCCCAGTTCCTTCTGGGCCATCAGGGCGGCGTAGCTGCCGCCTTCGGGCTGCTGGGCGAGCCAGGCGTCGACCAGCTCGCTGCGATCGCTTCTGGGCCTGACGGCATAGGGCGTGGTGGCGCTGGCACCGGTGGCCCGCCATTCCGCAGCGGCGGCGCGGAAGGTCTGCTCCAGGTCGCCGCCCCCGTCCAGCCAGGCCTGCCGGAACCGTGCCCAGGGCTCCTCCCAGAGCGCCGTCAGCTGCGCGGCCAGCGGCCGCTCCAGGCCCAGGCCCGCCGGCAGGGGATCGAGGGCCAGGCCAGGGTCGCCATCGAGCAGCAGCAGCAGCCGTTCCAGATCCCCCAGGTCGATGGCCTCCGCCAGCCCCTCCACCAGATGCAGGGGAAGGGCCAGCACCTGCTGCTGCCAGTAGTCATGGGCGACCTGGCGCACCAGGTCGCCGGCGTCGGTCTCCAGCGTCAGCTCAGGGGGGCGGGCGGCCTCCATGGCGTGGCGCCGCAGGGTGCGCTGGCAGAAACCGTGGATGGTGGTGATGTCGGCGGCGTCGAGCTCCTCGAGGGCCAGCAGCAGCAGGCCCTGCACGGTGGCGCGGGCGCCAGGTTCCCCGGGCTGGCGCTCCAGCCATTCGGCCAGCACCGGATCGGGCGCCGTCCAGCCGTCTGGGGGCTGGAGGCCGGTGAGGGCCTGGAGTCCGGTGAGGGCCTGCTGGAGCCGGCGGCCGATGCGATCGCGCAGCTCCGCCGCCGCGGCGTTGGTGTACGTCACCACCAGCAGCTCGCGCAGGCCGAGCCGCTTCTCGGCCAGGAGCCGCAGCACCAGATGGGCCAGGGCGAAGGTCTTGCCGGTGCCGGCGCTGGCCTCCAGCAGCACGACGCCGTCATCGAGGCTGACGTCGTTGGCCTCGAAGCGCTCGGGCCCGCAGGGGCCGTCGCCGGAGATGGTCATCGCTCCACCTCCGCCGCCAGCAGGGGGGAGAAGAGGTCGCTCGCCAGGGCCAGGACTTCCGGGGTCAGCAGATCGTCCGCCGGCAGGCCGGCGCCGAAGCAGGCCTCCATCTCGGCCCGATCCCGCTCGCCGGCGTGGAAGCCGGACCCCTCCCAGGTGCCGGCGGCCCGGGCCCGTCCCTGGCCGGGTTTCTTCCGCTCGCCTGCCACGTGGCTCCAGCCCGTCTCCGGCGGCACCGGCCACCCCCTGCTGCGCCACTGGCGCTGCAGGCCGGCCAGCCGCTCCAGTTCATCCCGTGCCGCCTCCGGGTCCGGTGCCGTGAGCTCCATCACCGGCACGTAGCCATCGCCGTCCCGGGCGATCAGCACCCCCCGGCGTGGGGGGGGACCGGCGGCGCTGGCCAGCAGAAGCTGGAGCCAGAGCTCCAGCCGGTGGCTGACCCGGGCCTGGGCCGTGTGGGCCAGCACGACGGCCTCGCCCCGCCAGGGGATCGCGGCCTGCCAGGGGCCCCAGTGGTGGCTGGGTCGCCGGGGCGGGCCGAGGGCCTCCAGGGCGTTCACCAGGCCCGTCCAGCGGCGCTGCAGGAGTTCCGCCTCCATGGCGCCCGCCGCCCCTGGCGGCAACAGGCCCTGGCCCCGGTACCGGTCGAGCCAGTCGGCGGCCTCCCCGGGGGCCGCCTCGCCAGGATCCGCTTCGCTGCGCTGCAGGGTCCCCCGCAGCAGGGACGAGCGCTCCCTCTCCCCCAGGGCCAGGGCCTCGAGGTCGTCCACCCGCTTCTCCCACTCCCCAGGCCGCAGGCCCAGGGACCTCAGCCAGTGCGTCTGGGGTGCCACCAGCCAGTCCCGCAGGTCGGCGTAGGCCTCGCTCTCGCCGGCGGGGGGAGCCTCCCGAGGGGTCGCTCCGGCCAGCAGCGCCGGTGGCGGTGTCGGCCGATCGCCGGCCAGGCGGCGCACCGCCTCCAGCAACCGCCGGTCGCAGCTGGGGGCCTCCCGCCCGGGGGCGGGCAGGAAGTTGCGCCGGTCGAGGGGATTGGCGGCGTGCTCCACCAGCAGCCGCCCCATGGCCTCCGCATCCAGCGGGCCGGCCAGCCACTGCAGCCATTGGCCCACCGGTCCCGAGGGGGGCAGGGCGGCGCCGGTGCGGTCGTCGCGGCAGCTCCAGCTCAGCAGCAGGTGGTCCCGGGCGGAGAGCAGGGCCTCCATCAGCACGTAGCGGTCCTGGTCGGCGGGGTGGGGATCGCCGAGCTGGCGCTGCCCCTCCATCAGATGGAAGGCGGGCCGGTCGCCGGGCCGGGGAAACAGGCCCGCATCCAGCCCCATCAGCACGATCACCCGGTAGGGGATGGCCCGCATCGGTTCAAGGGCACTGATGGTGAGGGCGCCGCTGCGGTGGCCGAAACGGCCGCTCTCGGCCCCGAGCAGCTCCCGCAGCGCGGCCGCCGCCACCGACGCTTCCAGGGACAGGGCGCAGGCACCGGCGGCCGTCTGCCAGGCGTCGATGGCCCCCATCAGCTCGGGCCGCTCGCCGGCATCGTCGTCGGTGTCCCCGAAGAGGTCATCGATCAGCCGTCGCAGCCGCTCTGCCCAGACACCCACGGTGCCGCCCCGGCGCAGCTCCGCCAGCCAGTGGCGCAGCCGCCCCAGCAGGTGCAGCCAGCGGCCGGCCAGCTCCAGGGGGACCCCCGCCTCCCAGGGGGCGGTCTCCCCGGGCGCCAGGCCCGCATCGGCGGGCAGCACCAGGC
The DNA here is from genome assembly GCF_019038535.1 of Synechococcus sp. CCAP 1479/9. Lineage (NCBI taxonomy): Bacteria > Bacillati > Cyanobacteriota > Cyanophyceae > Synechococcales > Synechococcaceae > Synechococcus > Synechococcus sp. CCAP 1479/9. The sequence goes on from NZ_JAFKRK010000003.1 coordinate 59,148, forward strand.
CAAGCAGCAGCCGGTCGATCGTCCAGGCCAGGCTGTGGCAGAGCGGGTCCTTCTCCTGGCCGTCCAGGCCCCAGCGGAAGCCCGCCTCCTGCAGCGCCTCCACCAGGCGGGTCGCCTCGGCCAGCTCGAGACCGAACCGCTCCAGCAGGGGCCGGCAGCCCAGCAGGGTCTCCAGGCCGGTGGCGGTCAGCCGGGTGCCGGCCAGCTCCAGGAGCAGCAGCAGGGTGCTGCCCATCCCCGCCCCGTCCTGCTGGCTGCGGTCGGTGAGTCGCCAGGGGAGTTCCACGCCCGTGGCGTGGCCATCGCCGAACACCGAAGCCACCAGGGGGGCGAATCCGTCGATGTCGGGCGTCATCACCAGGATGTCCCGCGGTTCAAGGCCGGGGTCGGCCGCCAGGAGCTGCAGCAGGCGGTCGCGCACGATCTGCACCTGGCGCAGGCGACCGGGACAGGCGTGGAACTCCAGGGAGTGGTCCTCCGGGTCCATGGCCAGCGAAGGGATCCTGTCCGGATCGGCCAGCTGCTCCTGCAGCTGGGCCAGCAGGGGGGCCGGTGCACGGCCGCTGGCGGGCCAGAAAAAGAGGTCCCGTTCCTGCTCTTCCCCCAGCTGGGCCTCGCCGGTGCCTTCGAGCAGTTGCTGGAACTCTCCCCCCAGGCGGCCGAAGCGGGCCTCCAGGCCCGGGGCCTCCAGCAGCCAGGCGGCGTCGAGCGGCTGGCGCAGGGCCAGGGCGTCGCTGAGCTCCCGGCGGCGCTCGCCGCAGCGCTGCCAGAGATCGCGGCAGGGCGTCAGCAGGTAGAGGTCCACATTGCGGTGCCGGCTGAGGGCCTGCAGGAGCTGCACCTGGATCGGCGCCATGCTGCTCAGGCCGAAGAGTCGCAGGGGCGGGCCGCCCGCTTCGGGGCAGGGGCCGCCGCGGCGCAGCCGGGCGATCAGTTCCTGCACCCGGCGTCCGAACGGTTCGGCGCCCAGTTCCGCCCGCAGGGCGCGGTAGAGCAGGGGCTGCCAGCACTGGCTGTCCGGCAGCGGCCGGCCGTGGCCATCGACCGCCTGCCCGCCCTCCCAGGCCCGCAGCAGCTCGGGCCGGTACAGGGCGTAGTCATCGAAGGCATCGGCGATCGCCCGCCCCAGCTGCCAGTGGCCCAGTTCCAGCTGGGCTCCCGCCCCCCTGTCCGCAAGCCAGCGGCGCAGCGGCTCCCCTTCCGGTGCGGCGGCGACCGCCGGCAACAGGCCCAGCAGGGGCCAGACGAGGCGGTCGGCACGCCAGGGATCGATGCCTCCGGACGCGGGAACCTCCCCGGTGGGCGCCAGCAGCTGGTCGACCAGCTGGCGCAGGTGGCTGCCCGGGAAGGGAAAACGCAGGTTGGCGGCGATGCCGCCGAGGTGTTCGGCCAGCTGCTCGCCGAGCCAGCGGCTGGTGGGCCAGGTGTTGACCACCACCTGGACCTGCTCGAACGGATCGGGCGGGTACAGGCGGAGCTGGGTGGCCAGCACGCGGGCCAGAAACTCGGCCCGGTTGCTGCGAAAGACCGTCAGCAAAGGGGCGGGCTCAGAGGGCGCGGCTCAGCGCCGAGCCGGGGGACGGGGCCGCCATCGGGCTGCCCGCCGCTGCCCCGTTGCTGACCTGGCGCGTCAGCCGCGTTTCGGGGCAATAGGCGGTGAGATCGCCGCCGTAGCAGGCGCCGGTGTCGAGCAGGACGATCGAGCCCAGGCGCCGCAGGCCGGGACCCGGGGTGTGGCCGACGATCACCTCGCCGAAGCGGTTGTCGTAGGCCTGCCAGAAGGCCAGCCTCACGTTGAGGTCGGGTTGCCAGGTGCGGGGATCGAAGCCGGCATGGGTGGCCACCCAGCCCTGACCCCAGTAGGCGAGGGGCAGCTGGTCGAGGCGGTCGCGCCAGAGGCGACAGCGGGCCGCTCCGAGCTGGCGGTAGGTGTCGTTGCCGTGCAGGTCGGGACGGCCGGACGCCAGGCCCGCGTCGAGCTGACGCACCAGGTCCCGCTCATGGTTGCCCTTGAGCCACACCGCCCGCTGGCGACGCACCAGGTCCCAGACCAGTTCCATGGACTCCTCGATGCGGGAGCCGCGGTTGATCACATCGCCGCAGAACACCAGACGATCGCCGGCCGGCAACTGGACCAGAAGGCGTTGCAGAGCGTCCGCGCATCCATGGACATCACCGATGACCCAGTGCTGGGGTGGACGGTGATGGGGTGGACGCCGGTCCGGGAACGTCATCAAGAAGGATGCTTCCCCCCAAGTGTTGCCTCTGGAGTGGGTTTCTGTCACCCCCGCCGGCGCCGGCGGGTCTCCAGCGCTGATACGGTGCGCCCTCGGTGCACCCTGGAGGCAACGGGCGATGGACCTGAAGAATCTGCCGGTCACCCAGCGCGTCAACGCCCTGGTGAAGGCCCTCGACGGGGCGAAGCGCACCAACGAGGCCCTGGCCCGCTGCAGTGACGGCGAGCAGATGCTGGACGTGCTGCTCGATGCGTCCTCCCGGCTGGGGCTGGGCCTGACCCGCTGGGAACTGCAGAACACACCGCCGATCCGGGACTGGATCTGGTGGAAAAACAAGGAGGCCCCCCTCACCATCGGCGACAGCAAGCCGCGCTACCAGCAGGACGGCGGCCAGGGCAAACCCCGTCCCGCGGCATCGGACCAGGACGGTGGTCCCGACGCGCCCCGGCGCCGTTTCCTGGGCCTGTTCTGACCTGCCGCTCCGGCGCCCGCCGCCGCCCCTGGCTCAGCTCAGGGTGGCCAGCGGGTCGGGAATCGTGGCGCTGGGTGCCTCGAAGCTGCCCACGGCCACGAATTCCAGCCGCAGCTTCATGAAGGTGATGAACTTCTCGTCGGTGGACACCACTGCCGCCGCCGGCCTCGGCACGGCGGCCAGGCCGGCGGCCAGCTCGGCAGCCTCCAGGAAGGCGGGGCGCTCCAGAAGCCAGAAGTCGATGGCCTTGTCCTTCTCGGCGTAGTTGCGCCGGCGCTCGCGCAGCACCTCTTCCAGGGGTTCCTCCTCGAGCAGGAAGGCACGGCTGGCGGCGACGAAGTGGTAGCGGGTCATGGCGGGAGGGGCCTCAGGGCTGGCGGTCGCCGAACAGCGGGTCGCGGCGGGGATTCTGCACCAGCGCCCGCATCTGCCGCACCGCCTCCTGGAGGCCGACCACCAGGGCGCGGGCCACGATCGTGTGGCCGATGTTCAGTTCCTCCATCCCCTCGATCGCGGCGATCGGTTCGACGTTGTGATACGTGAGGCCATGGCCGGCATTGACCCGCAGGCCGAGCTCCCGGGCGATGGCGGTGGCTTCGGTGATCCTTGCCAGCTGGAACGGCTGCTCCCCCCAGGCGGCCTCGGCATAGGCGCCGGTGTGCAGTTCCACCCAGCGGGCGCCGCACTGGCGGCTGGCCTCGAGCTGGGCGTCGTCGGGATCGACGAACAGGCTGACGCCGATGCCCGCCTCCATCAGGCGCCCCGTCAGGGGCGCGAGGCTCTCCACCTGTCCGGCCACGTCCAGGCCCCCTTCGGTGGTCACCTCCTCCCGGCGTTCCGGCACCAGGGTCACCATGTCGGGCCGGACCCGCAGGGCGATCGCCTCCATCTCCGCCGTGGCAGCCATCTCCAGGTTCAGCCGGGTGCGGACGGTGGCCCGCAGCAGCTCCACGTCCCGGTCCTGGATATGGCGCCGATCCTCCCGCAGGTGCACGGTGATGCCGTCGGCGCCGCCCAGCTCGGCCAGCAGGGCGCAGCGCACCGGATCGGGCTCGACGGTGCGGCGGGCCTGCCGCACGTTGGCGATGTGGTCGATGTTGACCCCGAGGCTGGCCATGGGCGGCAGGTGGCTGAAGCGATCCTGATCGCACCGTATCGGTCGCCGGGGGAGCGGCCGCAGGGCCAACTGCCCGCCGCCGGCCTTCAAGGGGGGATCCAGCCCCTAGCGTCGACATCGACGTTCTGCCGGATCGAGAGTGTTGGCGGCGCAGACGCCCTCCGGACCAGGCCTTTCCCCGGTGATCAGCCGGCGGGAGCGTTCCCTCTGCAACGGCATCAGCCCCTGGCTGTCCCCGGTGGCGATGGTGGTCACCATCGATCTGGCTCTCCAGGGCTATTTCAGCGAGCTGACGGTGCTCGACCGCGAGAATCTGCCCCGCGACGGAGCCGTGCTGCTGGCCCCCACCCACCGGGCCCGCTGGGACGCGCTGATGCTCCCCTGGGGGGCCGGCCGCCGGGTCACGGGCCGGGACTGCCGCTTCATGGTCACGGCCGACGAGATGAAGGGTCTGCAAGGGTGGTTCCTTCACCGTCTCGGCTGTTTTCCCGTCAACCAGGGGCGCCCCACCCTGGCCAGCCTGCGGTTCTCCGTGGAGCTGCTGTCCGCTGGCCAGCAGCTGGTGGTGTTTCCCGAGGGCCGCATCCGGCGCGAGGACGGCCCGATCCGCCTGCACCAGGGGCTGGCCCGCCTGGCCCTGCTCGCCGCCAGCCAGGGGGTGGAGGTGCCGGTGGTGCCGGTGGGCATCGCCTATGGCCACGCCGATCCCCGCCCCGGCGACAGGGCCGCCCTCTGCTTCGGCCGCCCCCTGCGGGCGGAGGGCCAGGGTCGCCAGGCGGCCCTGGACTTCAGCGCCGAGCTCGCCGCCGCCATGGAGTCGGCCGAGCAAGCGGCCCGCGCCGTGGTGGGTCGCCCGATCGGCTCCCCGTAAAGTTCGGCCGTTACCCGTCAGGCGTCGACGTGATCAGGCCTTCCGCCGTTTCTTCCCTTCGATCCGCCCGGCCATCGGGCCTGGCCGGGGTCTGCGGCAGCTGCCTGGCCCTGCTGGCCCTGGCGCAGCCGCTTCTGCAGCCGCCGGCCCGGGCCCAGGCCACCCCCCAGACGGTCCAGCCGGCCGGCACCGATCTCAACCTCTCCTCGGTGAAGACCCTCCTGGCCAGGGGTGACGCGGCGGTGGCCAGCGGCAACCTGGCCGAGGGCCGGCGCCTCTACGACCTGGCGCGTGACGCCAGCCGCCGCCTGCTCGGCTTCTACCGCGACCTGAGCGGCTCCTTCCGCGGTCTCGACGCCCGCATCCCCCGCGAGATGGACGACAAGGGGCGGGAGGCCCTGACCCTGCTGGCCGAGTCCAACCTGCGGCTGGCGGCCCTGTTCCGCCGCCAGAACGAGCCCGAGGTGGCGATTCCCCTGCTGGTGGAGGTGGTGAAGATCATGACCCCCACCAACGAGGGCGGGCGCAAGGCCTACCAGCAGCTGGTGGAGCTGGGTTTCGTGATCACCCCCTACACCGCGCCGGGATCGACCGCCGGTGGGTGATCGTCCTTAGATTCCAGCCTTACGTCATCTCCCCGATCCCCGCCGCCATGGTGCAACCGGAGCAGGTCAAGGACGCGATCCTGCGCGCGCTCCCCGATGCCGCCGTCGAGGTGGAGGATCTCACCGGGGGTGGTGATCACCTGCAGGTGAGGGTCGTCTCCGGTGCCTTCGCCGGCCTTAACCGGGTGCGCCAGCACCAGCTCGTCTACGGCGCCCTGCGCAGCGAGCTGGCCAGCGAGGCGATCCATGCCCTGGCGCTGCAGACCTCCCTTCCCTCCTGACGTTCCCCTTCGCGATTCCGACCATGGATGCCAGCACCCGTCAACGCATCGACACCCTGATCAACGCCAGCCCGGTGATGGTCTTCATGAAGGGCAACAAATTGATGCCTCAGTGTGGATTCTCTAACAACGTCGTCCAGATCCTGCAGTCGCTCGGTGTGCCTTTCGAGACGTTCGACGTCCTCTCCGACATGGAGATCCGCCAGGGAATCAAGGAGTTCTCCGACTGGCCCACCATCCCCCAGGTGTATGTGAAAGGGGAGTTCCTCGGCGGCTCGGACATCCTGATCGAGATGTACAACAGCGGCGAGCTGCGCGAGAAGCTGGAAGTGGCCCTGGCCTCATGAGGCCCCCGGACCGCACCACGGCGCCGGCGGCCCGGCCCTCCGCGGCCGGTCAGTAGCGGCTGCGCTCCATCATCAGGCGGGGCTGGCCGTCGGGCCCCAGGAAGCTGGACGGGTCCTGGATCCAGCGGTCGATCAGCTCCTCCAGCCGGCGCTGGGACTGGTGGTCCAGCACGGCCGTGCGACGCAGGGCATGGAGGTAGCCGTCCGCGTAGAGGCGCAGCTCGGAGGGTCCGTGGTGACGGTCGGACAGGGCCTGGCAGGCATCACACAGGGACTGGAAGTGGCGGATCGCGTCGGGGTGTTGGAGTGCTGTCATGGCTGGGGTCGGGCCCCTGGCGTCATTGTGGCGGCGAAAGCCGGCAGATGGCACCATCCTGCCGTGCCGGGACCGTCTTCCGGGGGCGGACAGTTGACAAGGCATCGCCCGTCACCGGCGTCTCCGCACATTTCCAGTTAGCGTTGACACACTCAATCGGCTGTCGGCACTTCCGCTTCTGATTTCATCGTGATGCCGAGGAGATGCCCGTGGCCCAGGACAAGCTGACTGATCCAGGAGGAACCCCTCGGAGAGTTCTCGTTGTGGACCCCCACGCGACCCTCCGCACCGTTCTCGCCCAGCGTCTGCGTCAGGATGGGCACCTGGCTGCGGCCGTCGCCACCGCCCGCGAAGCCCTGGAGATCTGCCAGGAGCAGTCCCCCGATCTGCTGGTGAGCGCCGAGCTGCTCGAGGAGACCTCGGCCCTGCGCCTCGCCGCCCAGCTGCACTGCCAGGTGATGGTGCTCACCGCCCGCTCCGGCTCGGAGCCCGTGGTGGCCCTGCTGGATGCCGGCGCCGACGACGTGCTGCGCAAGCCCTTCGGGCTTGAAGAGCTGGCGGCCCGCTGTCGCACCCTGCTGCGCCGCAGCGGCAGCGGCCTCCAGGAACGGGTCTGTGTGGGCCCCCTGGAGGTGCACCTGCTGCTGCGCCAGGTCACCCTGCGGGACCAGCCGGTGGAGCTCAGCCCGCGGGAGTTCGCCCTGCTCTGCGCCCTGCTGATGCCCCCGGGGGTGGTGCGCAGCCGCCAGGAACTGCTGCGGATGGCCTGGCCCCCCTTCAGTGGCGGCCCCCGCTCGGTCGACACCCAGGTGCTCACCCTGCGCCGCAAGCTCGAACAGGCCGGCCTCGGGGAGGGCGGCGCCATCGAAACGATGCGGCAGCAGGGCTACCGTTTCAGCCTCGACACCTTGCCCGAGCTCAGTGAGGAAGCTGCTGGCGCCACCGGTTCGGGTCTGCTGGTCACCTCCCCCGGCAGCTCCTCCCGCCTCAACTAGGCCCTGGCCCGACAGGTCGGTAGGACCTGCTCAGGTGGGCCGCAGCATCAGGGCCGCGGCTTCCCCCGCCAGCAGGAGGCCGCAGAGGAGGGCCAGCAGCCGGTAGGTCCAGGGCGGGCTGATCCTGTTGATGCCCTTGGTGGCGATGCCGGTGGCGGCACTGAAGCGCTCCAGGAAGTCCTCGAAGCGGGCCACCCGCTGGGGCAGCAGCCAGGCCGCGCCGCTGCGATCCCCCTGTTCGCCCGCCGTGCGCACGTAGTAGACCCTGCCCCCCTGGCTGGTGGTGACCGGGGTGAGGGCTGTGATGCGTTGCCAGGGCAGCTGCCAGCCGCGGCGCAGCAGCCAGGAGCACCAGGGGGGATGGCCCACCCGCAGCTCCCGTTCGTCGAGCTCCACCCGCTCACTGGTGATGGCGACCACCAGCAGCAGGCCGGCGATGGCGGCCAGCAGCAGGGGCAGCCGCAGGGAGGCGGGCGCCAGCACCGGCAGGGGCACCACCAGGGCCAGGTAGAGGGCCAGCAGGGTGAACCGGATCAGCGGCGCCATCGGATAGCGATGGCACGACGGCTCTCCACTCATCGGTCCTCGGGGGATCCGGGCAGGGGCTCGATGACCTGGGAGGGCTGGTAACGGCCTCCGAACACCTCCGCCTCCCGCCCTTTCCAGAACTCGCCCAGCCGCATCAGGTCGGCGTGGGCTTCGCCGAGCCGTTCGACGTACTCGTTGGGCTCCATGGTGTCCTTGGCCTCCTTGAGCTTGCTGAGCCGCAGCAGGTGCCAGACCCAGGGCTTGGCCATCTCGCCACGGGCCTCCAGGTAGCGCGCCAGGTCGGAAGAACTGGGAGTCGGAGCCGCCATGGACACGCAACAAATGTTTACACAGTTTACCGGCGCCCCTGCTCCGGCGTGGCCGGCCGGCCGGCCGCTGTCAGTAGAGCTCGGGCCGCAGGTCCTCGTGGTAGCGGGTGGCGGCGGGGTGGGTGGGTCCGTACTCGCCGGGCCGGCAGTCGGCGATCAGCAGGGTGGCCTCGGGCCGGGCAGCCGCCAGCACATCGCCATGGGGGCCGCAGATGACACTGTTGCCCAGGTAGGACGCCATCACCCGGCCGTTCACCGTCTCCTCGCCGCAGCGGTTGGCGTAGGCCACGAAGCAGCCGTTCTGGAAGGCATGGGCGGGGATCAGGGTGCGGGACACGTCCGGATAGGGCCGGTCGGTACGCTCGCCGGTGCTGAGCTCGGCCCAGACATCGGCGGCCGTGGGGATCAGCACCAGTCGGGCCCCCTCCAGCGCCAGGCGCCGGGTGAGCTCGGGGAACTCGGCCTCGTAGCAGTTGAGCAGGCCCACCCCCACCCCGTTCACCGGCTGCACCGTGAACGCCGCCCCCTCCTCGGGATGGTGGTAGCCGGCGCTCCAGCAGCGCTTCTCGTCCGGTCCCCAGAGGTGGGTCTTGCGGTAGTTGCGCAGCAGCGCGCCGTCCCGGTCAAACAGGGCGATGGCGTCGTAGAAGCGCTCCTCGCCGGCCACGGTCGCCCGTTCGGCGTAGGGACAGGCCACCGCCAGGCCATGGCGGCGCGCTGCGGCGGCCACGCGCCGCAGGCTGGGGCCGTCCACCGGCTCGGCCAGCTGCCGCACGATCGACGGGGTGACGATGTAGCCGGTGAGGTAGAGCTCCGGGAAGGCCAGCAGCTGCACCCCATGGCCCGCCGCCAGCTCGCAGAGGTGCTCCAGCCGCTCCAGGTTCTCCTCGAGGGCCTCAGGCGTGCCGGCGCTGCCGCTGCCCTGCCAGATCCCCAGCCGCAGGCCCTCGCCGGCGGCCGGCGGCTGCGGCCGCACCACGCAGTGCAGGCGGTGATCGGGAACCATGGGGTGCTTCATGCCGGCAGGCTCCAGGGGTTGAGGCCCAGGTCGGCGCCGATGCGGTGGGCGCAGGCGAAGCCGCTGAAGGCCACCGCATTGAGGCCCTGGCCGGGGAAGCAGGAATCCCCCACGCAGTAGAGATCGGGGATGGCGGTGCGGTTGAAGGGCATCGGCAGCAGGCCCGGCAGCCGCAGGGCCGGCACCGGCCCGTAGCTGCCGCCGTGGCGGCCCAGGAAGCGGCGGTGGCTGCGGGGGGTGCCGATCTCCCGGTGGGTGATCGCCCCCTCCAGGCCCGGCAGGATCGCCTCCAGGCGGCGGATCAGCCGGGAGGCGGCGGCCTCCTTCGCGGCCCGGTAGGCCCCCGGCGCCAGCCCCTGCCAGGGGGCCATCTCCGAGGGGGTGAAGGTGTGCACGATGTGGTGGCCGGCCGGGGCCAGGGAGGGATCCAGCAGGGTGGGGATCGAGACGAAGATCACCCCCTGCTCGGCCTCCATGTCCTCCCAGCGCTCCAGCAGCAGGTGGTGGACATGGCTGCCGGGGGGGATCGCTTCGGCCCGCACCCCCAGATGCAGGGAAAGGAAGGAGGAGGAGGGCCGGTAGCGCCGCCGCCAGGTCTGCTCGGCCGCCGGGGTGTGGGCCTCGTCCACCAGGGAGCCGAAGGTGTCCCAGCGGGTCGCGTTGCTCACCACCCGGCGGGCGCGGATCTCCTCGCCGCCGGCCAGTTTCACCCCCACGGCGCGGGTCTGGGGTCCCTCGCCCTCCAGCAGCACCTTCACCACCCGCGAGCGGTAGTGAATCGTGCCGCCGTGGCGGCGCAGGCCCGCCACCAGCTTCTCGGCGATCACGCCGACGCCGCCTTTCGGGTAGTTGATGCCGCCGGCGTGGCGATCGGAGAACACCATGCCGGCGTTGATCATCGGCGTGCGATCGGCGGGCATCACCGACCAGCAGAAGCACTCCATGTCGATGAACTTGAGCAGGGCCGGATCGCTGATGTGGGCACGGGCCACGGCGCCCACGTTCACCGGCAGCCAGCGGGCCAGCCCCAGGCAGGCCAGGGGCGCGCGGAAGAACACCTTGGCCAGGTAGGCGGGGTCCTCCAGCGACAGCAGCGGCATCGCATCGAGGCAGCGGAACACCTGCCAGCAGGTGTCGTAGAAGCGGCGGATGCCCACCGCTTCATGGGGAAACAGGGCGGTGAGATCGGCCAGGAAGCGCTCGTAGTCCCGGTCGACCGCCACCGACAGGCCGCCGGGCAGGTGGTAGGCCAGCTGGGCGGGGTCGGGGATCGTCTCGCAGTGCTCGCCCACGTCGGCCAGGGCGCGGGTGAGCAGGTTGGTGTGGCCCTGGGTGCCGAAGCCGAAGATCATCGAGGCGCCGACGTCGAAGGTGTAGCCGTCGCGCTGGAAACTGCCGCCGCTGCCGCCGGGGATCAGGTAGCGCTCCAGCACCAGCACCGAGGCCCCCTTGGCCGCCAGCTGGCTGGCGGTGACCAGCCCGCCGATCCCTGAGCCGATCACGACCACGTCCCAGGGGCGGCCATCGGCCGCGGTGAGGGGGGCGGCGGCGGAGGAAGGGACGGTGACGGTCACCGGAACCAGGCGAACGGGAGCGGCCCGACCCTAGGAAGCGGCCCGGCTCCGGGGGGCGGGCCGGCTCAGCCCGCGGCAATCGCCACCGCCGAAGTTGCGGCCCGGCGCTGGGCGTCCCAGGCGGCCAGATCCGCCAGGGCCCGATCGCGGTAGGCGCCATAGCGGCGGCGTTTGTCGCGGATGCGCTCCGGCAGCTCCGGCATCAGGCCGAAGCTGGGGGGCATGGGTTGGAAGCCCCCCTTGCGGGCACCGTGGCTGCGCTCCTCATCCGAGATGAAGCCCAGCAGGGCACCGGCCATGGTGGTGGGCGGCAGGCTCAGGGGCGGCAGGCCCCGCACCAGCCGGACGGCATTGGTGCCGGCCAGCCAGCCGCCCGCCACCGCGGCGGCGTAGCCCTCGGTGCCGGTGATCTGGCCGGCGGCCAGCAGGGTGGGCCGCTGGCGGAACTGCAGGGTGGGCTGCAGCAGCTCGGGGGACTCCAGGAAGGTGTTGCGGTGCATCACCCCGAAGCGCACGAAGCTGGCGTTCTCCAGGCCGGGGATCATGCGCAGCACCCGCTGCTGTTCGCCCCATTTCAGGTTGGTCTGGAAGCCGACGAGGTTCCAGAGCTGGCCGTCCCGGTCCTCCTGGCGCAGCTGCACCACCGCATGGGCCCGTTTGGCGCGGCGCACGTCGCGGTCGTGGAGGTCGCCCCAGCGCGGATCCCAGAGACCGATCGGCTTGAGCGGGCCGTAGCGCATGGTGTCTTCGCCGCGGCGGGCCAGCTCCTCGATCGGTAGGCAGCCCTCGAAGAAGGTGGCGCTCTCCTGCTCGAAATCCTTCAGCTCCGCCTTCTCCGCCTCCAGCAGGGCGGTGCGGAAGGCGAGGTACTGCTCCCGGTCCATGGGGCAATTGATGTAATCGGCGTCGCCCTTGTCGTAGCGGCTGGCCCGGAAGGCCACCGACAGGTCTATCCCCTCCCCCTCCACGATCGGGCTGGCGGCATCGAAGAAGTGGCAGGACTCCCGCCCGGTGAACCGAAGCAGGTCGTCGGCCAGGGCGGCGCCGGTGAGGGGCCCGGTGGCCAGCACGGCGATCTCCTCCGGGTCGGGCAACGCCAGCTGCTCGCGCCGCTCCACCGTCACCAGGGGATGGGCCTCGACGGCGGCCGTGAGGGCGGCGCTGTAGCGGCCCCGATCGACGGCCAGGGCGCCGCCGGCGGGCACCGCATGGACATCGGCGGTGCGGATCACCAGCGATCCCAGTCGCCTGAGCTCCTCCTGCAGCAGGCCGGCGGCCCGGTCGGGGGAGAGGGAGCCGAAGCTGTTGCTGCAGACCAGTTCGGCGAACTCGCCGCTGTGGTGGGCCGGGGAGGGGCGCACGGGCCGCATCTCCACCAGCCGCACCGGAATCCCGGCCTCGGCGATCTGCCAGGCGGCTTCGGTGCCGGCCAGGCCGGCACCGATGACGACAACCATCAGGCGCGGGCGCGCTTGAGCATCAGTTGCAGCTGACCCACGGCGGCGCGGCCGATGTTGAAGGCGGCCCAACCCACGGCCAGGAGGATCGGAGCAGCGACGAGCAGCAGCCGGAGGTCCATGGCGGGGGAGGGGAAAACGTTGGCGGGATCCTAACGGAGTCCAGCGTGAACCTCCGCCAGCTGGCGATAACGATGCGCATGCTGGCGCTGGGCCTCGATCGCGGCGGCATCGAGCTGGCGTTTCACCACCGCCGGAGCCCCCATCACCAGGGCGCCTGGGGGCACATCCCGGGTGACCACCGCGCCGGCCGCCACCAGGGCCCCGGCCCCCACCGTGACGCCGTTGAGCACGATGGCGCCGATGCCGATCAGGCAGCCGTCCTCCAGCGTGGCGCCATGGACCACGGCCCGGTGGCCGATGGTCACATCGGCGCCGATGGTCACGGGCTGGCCCGGATCCCCGTGCAGCACGGCGCCGTCCTGCACGTTGCTGCCCTCCCCCACAACGATCGCGCAGACATCCCCCCGGGCCACGGCGGTGGGCCAGAGGCTGGCCCCCGCCGCCAGCTCCACATCGCCGATCACCACCGCCGACGGGGCCACCCAGGCGGCGGCGTCGATGCGGGGGGCGTCCCAGCGGCTGGGCCAGGGGTCGGGGCTGGTCATGGCGCGTGGCCTCGATGGGGGGTCAGGGTGCGGCGACCGGTGGGCTTGGAGAGGGTCACCGCCGGGTGATAGCTTCCCCAGCGACGGGTCGCTAGCTCAGCGGTAGAGCATTCGGCTTTTAACCGACTGGTCCTGAGTTCGAATCTCAGGCGACCCATCCCAACCACCGCAAAGCCCACTAGCCATACGCCTCTTTGCTGCAGCGTGCTGGGTTATCGGTAGGCCTCGCTCCGGTGGCTGACTCCGACCACCAGCACGACAAGCTGCGCATCTTCGATCAGACAGATCACCCGGTGGTCGCCAACCCGGTAGCGCCAGAGTCCTGCCAGGCTGGCCGCCAGGGCCTTGCCTCTCTGACGCGGATCCTCGGTCTCCTGCAGGAGCCGGTTCATGGACCGCAAAAGGTTCTGCGCGGTCGAGCGATCCAGCTTCTTGAGCTGGCGCCTGGCCGTTTCAGAGATCCGAAGTGTCCAGACCAAGTTCTTTCACCACCTCGTCGAGGCTGTAGGTCCTTTCCTGTCCCAGTCGCATCCGTTCCACGGCGGCGGCCCCGAGGTAGGCATCCTCCAGGTCGTCCAGGCCCTGCTCGATCAGCTCCCGTAGATAGAAGGCCTTGGTCCGCCCCGTTTCGGAGGCCAGCCGATCCAGCCGCGCCTCTGTTGCCGGGTCCAGGCGGACGGATGTGGCCATGGAGTCATCTGAATGCGTGTATTCAACCTAGCTGCACCATCCCGCAGCGCACCCCCTTGAGCACGGCCTGCAGGCGGTTGTTGACGCCCAGGGTCTGGAGCAGCCGTTTGGTGTAGGTGCGGGCCGTGGCGTCGCTCACCACCAGCTTCTGGGCGATCTCCCGGTCGCTGAGGCCGCTGGCCAGCAGGTCGAGCACCTCGTACTCCCGCGGCGTCAGTCGCGGACAGCTGAGGTAGGGGAGCTTGCCGGAGCGCAGGGAGGGGCTGCGGTAGGAGTGGTGGCCCATCACGGCGATCACGGCGGCCTGCAGGGGCCGCTGGTCATCGACGATGTCGGCCTCGGCCACCACGGCCTCCAGCCAGGGGGCGTGCTCGTACTCCGCCGGAATCACATCACCCAGGGCCAGCATCACCACCTTGAGGTCGGGATAGAGCTCTTTGGCCCGGCGGGTGAGGTCGAAGCCGTTGCCGCTCTCCAGGTGGTCGGTGCACAGCAGCAGGTCGTAGGGCTCCTGCTGCAGATAGTCGAGGCAGCCCTGCTCATGGGTGATGGCGCAGCCGATCAGGCTGCGGTCGCTGATGCTCTCGCACAGGGCTCGCAGCAGGAAGCGGCCCTTCATGGCGATCGCCACCTTTCCCCCGGAAGCCACTGAAAGCAGCACCGCATCGAAGGTGTTGCCCTCCAGGCTGCCCAGGAACGGCGTGAGATCCATGGTGGCCAGGCCATCCAGGTCACCCTCATCATCCGTTCCCGCGGGTCGGGATCAGAACCGGAAGGTGGTCTTCACCAGTCCGCCCAGCTGCCGGAAGGTGGTGCCGGGGGTGGTGTCCTGCCCCAGGGGCCGGCTCAGATAGAAGAGGGCCGGCGTCACGCTGATGTTGTCGGTGACCTGCCACTTGTACCACCACTCCCAGGCGAAATTGCCGTCCTGGGGCGTCTGACCATCGGCCAGAGCCGTGGCGAAGACGGGCTGGCCCACCGCCATGCCGAGGGCGTTGCCTTTGACGAAGGCGTCGTCCCACTGCAGCCCCACCATCCACGACTGGCTGGTGCGCAGGGCGCCGGGAGCCTGGGCGGTGTCGTAGCTGGTGCCGTTGATGCCCCAGCCCAGGCTGATGGAGGGAATCCAGCCGGAGTTGGCCGGCTGCCAGTAACCGCTGACGCCGAAGGCATCGGTGCGGCTGTTGGGGTTGGCCTCGAAGGTGAGGCCGGTGAAGGGGGTGGTGCTCGGCACCCCCACGCCCGACTGGATACGGGAGTAGATCGCCGCCAGGCCCCACTGCTCCTTGGCGTAGCCGATCTGCACCGTGCCGGTGCCAGCCGAGGCCACGGTGCCGATGCCGCCGATGTTTGGATCCCCCACATCACCGTTGGCGGCCACGTAGTTGGCGCTGATGCTGAAGCCGCCCTGCTGCCACCAGAGGCCGGCCCCGGGGCCGAGGTTCTTGTTGTAGGCCGCCGGGGCGCCGTTGAGGGTGAACAGGTTCAGGATCGTGTCGGAGGGGTAGGCGCTCGGCCAGAGGGCGAGCATGTCCTCCTGGCCCACCCGGCCGCCGAAGGTGGCGGTGAACTGGCTGCCGATCGGGAACTGGTAGAAGATCTTGTCGATCGCCACCACGTCGCCGCAGTCCGCGCCGGCACCGCAATCCTCCTGGAAGGCCGCCTCCAGGGTGGAGAGGCCACCGGTGGGACCGGCGCCGCCGAAGGCGGAATCGGCGAAGTTGCCGGCCCGCAGGATCGTGCGCAGCAGGTCCTTGCCGGTGAAGCTGGTGTCGAAGCTCAGCTGGATGTCGTAGCTGAAGGTGGTGGCCCCCACGGCGGCCCGGGCGGCATCAACGGCTGGGGTGTCACTGCCGGAAAACGCATTGGCACCGATCACGAAGGTGGCCTGGCCGCTCAGCTTGGTGGTGGTGGAGAACTGGGTGGCCTCGAGCTCACCCACCTTGGCCTCCAGGCCATCCACACGGCCGCGCAGCACGGCGA
>NZ_JAFKRK010000004.1:0-23201 GCF_019038535.1 Synechococcus sp. CCAP 1479/9
GTAGGTGCCGTTCGGGTAGCCGGCGACGCAGCCGTAGCGCTCGATCAGGTTCGAGAGGGCCTGGAAGGCCCAGTCGGTGGGCTTGACATCGGAGAACTGGTTGATGCTGGTGACTTGCTCCTGGCTCTGTCCCGCTGCGGACCTGGCGTAGCGGTTGACGCCCTCCAGGTTCAGCTCGCCGGCGCTCGCTCCGAGCGGGGCCAGGGGGGCCAGCAGGCCGGCGGTGGCGAGGGGAAGCAGGCGGCGCAGGGGAACGGTCATGGATGGTTGATCACTTGGATCAAGGAATGGAATGGAATAGACGCGCTGGAGAGGCCAGCCCCTGGGGCAATGCTCTGGGTCAACGCTGAGAACGATAACTGTTATCAGTAAAGTGCCCAGGGCGCGGGACCGGTTGTGCCGCCGTCCGGGCCCGTTCCCCCTCAGCCCTCACCGCCCTCGCCCCCTTCGCCGCCTTCGTTGTGGTACTGAACGGCGCCGCCCCCGCCGTTTGGCTGCCCGGCGGCCGGTGTAGGGGCTTCGTCACTGTCGGGAGCCTTGCCGCAGCCCGCCGCCATCCCGGCGACCAGCCCGGTGGCGGCCAGAAACAGGGCGAGGCTGGTGCGAGGGCGTGCCATGGACGAACGGCGTCGGATGCTGCCGAGTGTGCAGGCCCCCGCCAGGGAGGGCCGCCTCGAAAGGGACAGCCGACGGTGCCATCGGTCACGCCGCCGGGTGCCCCGTCTCCAGTCGCGTCGGGGGCGGCCGGTGGACAGTGCCGGTACACGCCTGCGGCCTGACCGTGACCCGAGCGCGCCACCTCACCCCATCGACCCGTGCGACCCTCCGGCGCCGAGCCCTGGCCCTGGGCCTGCACCTGTGGCTGGGCCTGGCTGTGAGCGGATGCGGTACCCAGAGCCGCGCCGAGGCGCCGACCCCGCAGGCGGTGGTCGAGAGCTTCGTCGCGACGGTGGTGCAGCCCAATGCCGACGCTCTGGTGGCGCAGACGGCGGCCCTCCAGGGGGCGATCGCGCGCCTCTCGGACCAGCCGACCGAGCCCCATCTCGAGGCGGCCCGCCAGGCCTGGCAATCGGCACGCCGGACCTGGGAGACCAGTGAGAGCTGGGCCTTCGGTCCGGCGGAAACCCAGGGCTTCGACGGGGCGATGGACGACTGGCCGGTGAACCGCCGGGACCTGGCCACGGCCCTGGCCGGTGGCCCGTTCACGGCCGCCACCTTCGCCGCCCTCAGCGAGACCGCCAAGGGGTTCCACGGCATCGAATGGGTGCTGTGGGGTGGTCGCACCGGCACACCGCCCAGCGCCGCCCAGCTCGGCCCCAACGATCTGGCCTACCTGCGCCTGGCGGCCGGGGATCTGCACCGCCAGGCTGAGGGGCTGCGGGCCAGCTGGTCGGGGCCAGGGGGATTCGGTGCCCGGATCAGTGACCCCGCCGAGGCGGGTACGGCCGTGCAGGAGATGCTGCAGGGGGTGATCGGGCTGCTCCAGGAGGAGGGCGACGAGAAGCTCGGCCAGCCGCTGAAAACCCGGGATCCCCACGCTCTGGAGAGTGCCGACAGCGGTAACACCCGCTCGGATCTGCTGGCCAACGTGGAAGGGGCCCGCCGCGTGCTGATGAGCACCGGCCTGCTGGACTTGATCCGCCAGCGGGACGCCGACCTGGCCCAGCGGATCGACACCCAGACCGCCCGGGCCGTGGATCTGGCCCGGGCCTTGCCGGACCCCGTCAACGACCACCTGGACGATCCGGCCTCCCGCCGGGCGATGGAGGACCTGATCAGCCAGCTGCACAGCACCGCGGCGCTGGTGGAGCGCTCGGTGCCCCTGGTCTCCTGATGGCCCGTTCCTCCCGGACTCTGCGACGGGTCCTGCTGGCGGCCCTGGCCCTGGCCGTGGTGCTCGGGTTCGGCCTGCGGCAGGTGTGGGGGGCCGCCGATCCCCAGCAGGCCGCCGGAGCGATGACGGTGGCCAACCGCACCTCGGCCTCCTTTGAGCAGCCGGCCGCCGGCCTCACCCCCGCCGAACGGGCGCGCCACCAGGCGGCCGACGTTCTCTTCGATCGCACCCATGTGCCCCTGGACGGGGCCCCCGGGGCGGGTCTGGGGCCCCGCTTCAATGCCGCCTCCTGCGTTGCCTGCCATGTGCGCAACGGCCGCGGCCGCCCGCTGATGGGGGAATCCCTGGTGCGGGTGGCGCTGCGGGACGGGCAGCCGGTGCCGGAGCTCGGCCGCCAGGTGCGGGACCGTGCCGTGCTCGGGGCCCGGCCGGATGCGGCCGTGACGGTGGGCTGGCAGGAACGGGATGGCCTGCGCCGGCCGCTGGTCCAGCTGCAGGCGGACCCTTCCCTCGACCTTTCCGAACGGTCGGTGGCCCGCTCCCTGCGGGTGGCGCCGCCCCTTATCGGCCTGGGCCTGCTGGAGGCGGTGCCGGAGGCGGCGATCCTGGAGCACGCCGATCCAGGCGACCGCGACGGCGACGGGATCTCGGGCCGACCCCACTGGCTTGACGAACCAGGGGGGACGCAGCGGCTGGGGCGCTTCGGCTGGAAGGCGATCTCCCCGTCGCTTCAGGAGCAGACTGCGGCGGCCCTCCTGAACGACATGGGGCTGACCAGCCCGGGGGACATCGGCCGGCGGGAGCTGGATCTGATCACCTTCTACAGCCAGACCCTGGGGGCGCCGCGCACCGCCCTGCCGGCCACAGGCCCGGTGGTGCGGCGGGGCCGGGAGCTGTTCGACAGCCTGCAGTGCGCCCGCTGCCATGTGCCGCAGCTGGCCACCGGCCGTTTAGCGGCAGCGGTGGCCGGGGTGATCAACGGCCAGACCTTCTGGCCCTACACCGACCTGCTGCTCCACGACATGGGCGCCGGCCTCGACGACGGGGTGGCCGAGAAGGGGGCTCCGGGGAGGGAATGGCGCACGGCTCCGCTCTGGGGTCTGGGCCTGGCCCAGCGGGTGAATGGGTCGGTGGGGTTCCTCCACGACGGCCGGGCCCGCAGCATCGAGGAGGCGATCCTGTGGCACGGGGGGGAGGCCGCCGCCGCCCGGGAGCGCTTCACGGCCCTGGCCCCGGAGCAGCGCCGCTGGTTGCTGAACTGGCTGCAGCAGCTCTGAGTCTCAGAGGGCGAACAGGGCGTCGTAGCGGCCGTACTCCGGCTTGCGCAGGCCTTCGGTCGCCAGCATCCGCCGCAGCTGGATGATCTCGGCGCGCTGGGCCACGATCACGTTGCGCGCGAAGCGCCGGATGGTGGGATTGGTGCTCTTGGCCAGGGCGTCGTGGGCCATGATCAGCGCCCCGCCGTGGTGATGGAGCATCCCCTCCAGGAACCAGACCACCCGGTTGTCCGGGCTGGGAGCCTCGCCCATCATCCGCATCCCGTCGATCTGGGCCTGGCTCATGCGGGTGAGGCCGCCCAGGTTGTTGGGATCGCCGCCTTGGGCCAGGGCCACCGGATACACGGGCGCCTGGGGATACCAGGCCTTGCGCCACAGCCCCATGGCCCGGATCTCGCTGGCCTGGTCGCGCCAGATCGTCTTGCCCAGGGCCCCCACCCCGGGCTCCCCGATGCCGAAGACGAACTCGCTCATCCGCAGGGCACCGGTGTGGTGCTGCACCATCCCGTCGATGAAGCGCAGGTCGTAGGTGGCACCGGCGGGGCCCACGTCGTGGGCGTGGCCGGCGTGGGCTGGGGAAGCGCCAGCCGGTGCGGCCTCGGCTGGTGCGGGGTGCTGGTGGTGGTCGTGGTCCATGCCGCCGTGATCCTGCGCCAGGGCTGGGGCCGACAGGCCCAGAGCAAGGACGGCCCCGAAGAGGGCGCGGGAGAAACGGCGGCGGCGCATGGGGTCTCGGGAGGAAGCCTCACCGTATGGTCTCCACTTGGCTGGAGAGTCAAGGCTCCCGTGCTCCGGCCAGTGGCACCGACCACGGAGGCGGATCCGATCGAAGCCACCGCTTTCGTGCGCGCCGCCCTCCGGGTGCTGGAGGGGAAGTGGACGTTGCCGATCCTCTGGCAACTGCGGCAGGGCCCCCAGCGTTATGGCGATCTGCGTCGCCTGATCCCTGAGATCAGCGACAAGCTGCTGACCCAGCGCCTGCGTGACCTGGAGGGTGATGGGCTGGTGCTGCGGCAGGTGACTCCGGCCAGGCCGCCCCAGGTCAGCTACAGCGACCACGGCCGCACCCTGATCCCGGTGATTTAGTCGCTCTGTGCCTGGGGGCAGCAGCACGGGGTGCGTCAGGGTCGCCGCGACTGACCCGTCAGGGTCGGTGCCGCCATCCGGGGGTTCCGCCCCCCAGGACAATCGTCTGATGCAACAGGTTCAGAAGGGTCCTAGGGATGGCAGCCGCAGGCATCGAAGAGATGCGTGGATGCGCCCCGTCCTGACCCTCTCGCTGAGCTGGTGGTGGTTGGCAGCTCCGGCGATGGCGGCTGAATTCGAGGCGTGTCGGAACCTGCTGGATCACCGCCATGCCCTGGCCGAGCAGGCCATGAAGGCCGAAATCGCCCTGGTTCGAAGCATCCGTGAACGGATCTGCCCGGTCCTCAGCCAGCAGGCCGATGGGGCCAATGCCAACGACCGCAACGAGCCAGTCATCGACTACCAGGCCCTGATCGACTGCCGCCACAAGGCGGAAGAACAGCTGCTGGGCAGCCAGCGGGTTCTCTACGTCAACCGCCAGCAGTTCAGGTTCTATACGGCGGCCGGAGCCAGGCTGGCCCGGCAAGCCGATGGGCTGGCTCAGGAGTTGCGGGATGGGGAGTGTTCCCAGCTGCGTTGACCAACCGCCTGCGGCCACACGGTGCCGCCCGGACCCTGATCAGGCCGCAGCCGCTTCGATGATCGCGGTGGTGGCGGCTTCCACCGCCCGGGCCACCTCCTGCAGGGACGGATCACTGGACAGGCCCGCCAGCATCACCCCGGGGCGGAGCATGCCGATGCGGGTACGGCCGGCTTCGGTGTAGACCGAGATCCGGCAGGGCAGGGCCATGTTGAGCGCCATCGTGGTGGCGAGCACCGCAGCGGCCTGCTGGGGATTGCAGACCTCGAAGATGCGGCATTCCTCCGGGAAGGCCAGGTCCTTGCTGCGCAGCGTCTGGCCCAGGTCATGCACGGCGAGCACGCCGAAGCCGTGGTCCGGCACCGCCTGCAGCAGGGACGCGCAGGCCTCCTCGAAGGATTTCGTGGCGTCGAGGATGAAGAACGGATCCATGGATGGGGCCTCGCAGGTTCGGGGTGCAGCCAGGCCAGGGCCGGCCGGCAAGCGGATCAGGGCGTCCCGTACCAGCTCCGGTACCACCCGGCCATCTGCTCGATCTCCTCGCTCTGGACCTTCACCATCGCCTGCTGCAGGGCCTGCAACTGGGGATGCTGGCTGCCGGTCTGGGCCATCGAGGCCATCATCACGCCCATGCGGTGGTGGGGAATCATCTGCTGGATGAAGGCGCGATCGAAGTCAGGGGCGTTCTTCAGCCAGGCGATATCGGTGCCCGTTCCGCCCATGCCACCCATGCCCATCATTCCCATGCCACCGCCATGGCCCATCGCTCCGCCCCATGCCGGCACGGAACCGCCGAACCAGGCGCGGTACCAGGTCCGCATCTGGGCGTTTTCCTGGGTCTGGCTGGCCTTGATATGGACGGCCAGAGCTCTGATCTCCGGCCGTTTCGCCCGGCTCAGGGCCAGATCCGCCATGGCGATGGCGCCGTCATGGTGGGGGATCATCATCACGATGAAGTGCTGATCCATCGACGGACGGGCCCCCTGCCCGGGTCCGCCTGCCGGCGGAACCAACGGGGCCGGGGGGGCCGGGAACGCCGGAGCCCCCAGGGCCAGGATCAACGCACCGAGGCCAGCGGCGGCGGCGCGACGGGCCGCCGGCTGGGTGCGGCGGGATGGGGGGCGGGCAGGGTCCATCGGAGCATCTCCATGGCTGGGTCCTGCCTTCAGCATGGGCAGGGAATGGGGCGCTGAAGCGACTCCGACCCAGGGCTTCACCGGCCAGGGGGCGGACGGCGCCGCCCCCGGCTCTCAGACGTGAAGGTTCGGGCAGATCACGTCGCTGTCCTTCGGTGGATGGCTCTGCCAGCCGGCCAGCAAACCCTGCAGTTCCGTCCTGAGCTGGCGCAGCTCCTGGATCTGGCCATCGATCCGTTCGATCTGGCGTTCTAGCTGCCTCTGGATGTCGCCGCAGGGCAGTTCACCGGCGTCGTGAACCGCCAGACAGCCCTTGATCTCCTCCAGGCTGAGCCCCAGGGTCTTGAGGCGGCGGATGAACTCCAGCCGCTGCAGGCTCTCCTCGGCGAACAGGCGGTAGCCGCCCTCGCTGCGGCCGATCGCCGGCAGCAGTCCCAGATCCTCGTAGTACCGCAGCGTCTTGACCGTCATCCCGCTGCGGCGGGCCAGCAAGCCGATCTTCATGCCGGTCTTCACGCCGGTCTTCATGCCGAGGGCCTGCATGGCTCCGACTCTCCATCGTGAGGGAGAGTCTAGGCGGGGCGGTCCCGGTGCGGACGGCGTCAGCCCCGGGGCTGACGCGCCGCCCGGGACCGTTCAGCCCTTGTCGTCGGCCAGTTTGGCGGCGGCATCACTGACTTTCCTGGCCACCGCCTTGGCGCCCTCCTTGAGATCCTCGGCGACATTCATGGCCGTGGCCTGGACCTGTTTGGCCTTGCCCTTGATCTGGTGGCCGGTGTCGCCGGTCAGATCACCCAGTGCTGATTCAAGTCTGCCTTCGGCATCCTTGGCGGCGGCGTCGTTCTTGTTGGTCATGGTTCCGTTGGTGATGGGTCTCGATGCTGTGCAGATCGTCAGGGACAATCCCGAGGGATGGTGTCGATGTCTGTCCTCCTCGCACCCCTGGAAGCTGCCTCTCCAACCTAGGGATTCCTGCGGGATCCGCGTGTCGAGTGGGGCCCATCATGGCCTTGGTAACCGCCGGACGGATCCCGCAGATGAGTGCTGGCAGGGAAGGCCGGCTGGTCACGATCGATGCTGCTCCTGATGCAGTCTGCAGCAATCATCTGCATGCTTACGGCTTCACTGCCTCGGCCGATTCATCTTGCCATCACCCCTGCTATCCCGCTTCCATTCCGCCCTTCTCCGGTGCTGCAGATCAGCGGCCTGATGGTGCACCACTGAGGCGGTCGTCCTGTGAAAGAGTGATCTCAGCGGGGCCTGAACCATGGCACAACCGTTGGTGCAACAATCTGCGCAACAGTCAGCGCAACAGGGAATGGGGGCCCTTCCCTGTTCGAATGGCGTGGCCTTCCGGGTCTGGGCACCCCACGCCAGCGGGGTCTCCGTCGTCGGCACCTTCAATCACTGGGACGCCAGCGCCCATCCGATGCAATCGGAGCCACGGGGATACTGGTACGTCTTCATTGACAGCGCCAGGATCGGCGACCACTACAGCTACCAGTTATCCACCGAATGGGGTGTGATCAGGCGCATCGATCCCTATGCCCGTGAGGTCACCCACTCGGCCGGAGACTCGATCGTCCATGATCCCGGCTTTCCCTGGGACGATGCGGCGTTTTCCAGCCCGCTATGGAATGAATTGGTCCTCTATGAACTGCATGTCGGCTCGTTCAATGATGATGCGCTCAGCCAGCCGGGTCAGTTCACGTCCGTCACGGCGCGGCTGGACCATCTGAAGCGGCTGGGGATCAACGCCCTTGAGATCATGCCCGTCGGCCAGTTCGCCGGTAACCGCTCCTGGGGCTACAACCCTTCCCAGATCTTTGCCGTTGATTCCGACTATGGCGGCCCCCTGGGGCTGAAGCGCTTCATCCAGCATGCCCACCAAGTCGGTATCGCGGTGATCCTGGATGTGGTGTTCAATCACTTCGGCCCGAGTGATCTCGATCTCTGGCAATTCGATGGTTGGTCGCAGAACGGCAAGGGTGGCATTTATTTCTACAACGACCACCGTGCCCGCACACCCTGGGGCGAGACCCGGCCCGATTACGGACGCGGCGAGGTTCGTCAGTACATCCTCGACAACGTGCGCATGTGGCTCGAGGACTACCACCTCGATGGCCTTCGCTTCGACAGCACCGGCTTCATCCACTGCATTGGTGATGCTGGATCCGAGGAGATACCGGATGGCTGGAGTCTCCTGCAGGCCATCAACGCCATGGTGGCCGGGGAATTCCCCGGCCGGATCACCATCGCCGAAGACATGCGCAGCAACGCCTGGATCACCAAGGATGTCGGGGCCGGTGGCGCGGGGTTCGGATCCCAGTGGGATCCCCATTTCGTCCAGCCGATCCGCCGGGCCGTCATCACGGCCATGGATGAAGACCGCGGCCTCGAGAGCGTCCGGGACGCGATCCTGCACCGTTACAACGACGATGCCTTTGAGCGCGTCATCTACAGCGAATCCCATGATGACGTGGCCAATGGCCAGTCCCGTCTTCCCCAGGACGTCAGCCCGGGGGATCCCACCGGCTGGTATGCCCAGAAGCGCTCCACCCTGGCCGCGGCCCTGGTGTTCACCTCACCGGGTATTCCGATGCTCTTCCAGGGTCAGGAGTTTCTCGAGGGGGGCTGGTTCCGCGATTCGGTTCCCGTCGACTGGGATCAGCGGGATGAGTTTCGCGGCATCGTCCGTCTGTATCGGGATCTGATCCGGCTGCGACGCAACGGCGAGGGGGTGAGTCAGGGCCTCTGCGGCCAGTTCACGCAGGTCTTTCACCTCAACGGTGAGCGCCGGGTGCTGGCCTTTCACCGCTGGAACCGGGGCGGTCCGGGTGATGACGTGGTGGTGATCGCCAACTTCTCCCACCAGCCCCTGGACGGCTGGCGCGTCGGTCTGCCCGCCGCCGGGGTGTGGAGGCTGCGCTTCAATAGTGACTGGCATGGCTACAGCGACAGCTTCGCCGGCCATCCGAGCGGCGATGTCGACGCTGTTCCCGGTGACTGGGACGGACTCCCCTGCCACGCGGCCTGCAGCATCGGCCCCTACAGCGCCCTGATCTATTCCCAGTGATCGGGGGCTCCCGCTGCCGCGTCGACCACGCCAGGCTGGTGGTGGCAAGGATCCCTGGCCCGAGGTCGTCCCGTTGCAGCACGAACCCTTTCTGGGGGCCGAAGACCCTCCGGTCTTCCGGATCGTCAACCCCGCCGGGCGCTCGGCGGTGCTGCTCACGGCCGACCACGCCGGCCGCGCCATTCCCCGGTGCCTCGGTGACCTGGGCCTGAGCGATCGGCAGCTGGCCAGCCACGGGGCCTGGGATCTGGGTGTGGACGGGCTGGGCCTGCTGCTGGCGGCGCGGCTCGACGCCTTTCTGATCCTGCACAGCTATTCCCGGCTGGTGATCGATGCCAACCGCCCACCCCAGGCACCGGATTCGATCGTCAGCCACTGCGAGCAGAGCGCCATCGCCGCCAACGTGACCATCGA
Organism: Synechococcus sp. CCAP 1479/9; assembly: GCF_019038535.1. Classification (NCBI taxonomy): domain Bacteria; kingdom Bacillati; phylum Cyanobacteriota; class Cyanophyceae; order Synechococcales; family Synechococcaceae; genus Synechococcus; species Synechococcus sp. CCAP 1479/9. Next base: position 9,404 of record NZ_JAFKRK010000004.1, read on the forward strand.
CACGGCCGGCCGTCAGCGACGGCTGGAGGAGCTCTTCCATCCCTACCACCGCCGCATCGCCGCTGAGCTGGAGGCGCGGCGGGGCCAGGGCCGGCCCAGCGTCCTGGTCACCCTGCACAGCTTCACGCCGGTGCTGGACGCCGAGGTGCGTCCCTGGCACGTGGGGGTGCTGCATGGCCGTGATGCCCGTCTGGCCCGCCGGGTGCGGCAGGGGCTCCAATGCGAGCGGGGCCTGCGGGTGGGGGACAACCAGCCCTATGCCGTCAGCGACGCCAGCGACCACACCCTGGTGGTGCATGGGGAGGGACGCCGGATTCCCCACGTGGAGCTGGAGGTGCGCCAGGACCTGCTGGCCACCGAGGCAGGCCGGCAGGCCTGGGCCCAGCGACTGGCCGGGGTGCTGGAGGCCGCCCTGGCGGAGGGGTTCCCGCCGCTCCCGGACGGTCCGGCCTCCGTAGGGTGATTCATGGACTCACCAGCTTCCGCCCCGGCGCAGCCGACCCACCCGATCGAGATCCAGGTGGGCTTCGACGTGGTGCTGCGCTTCCCAGCCCCGACGCCCCTGATCGTGACCCTGGGCGTGCACGAGAGCCGGGCCGCCGATCTTCGGGAGCCGGATCTGCTGCAGGTGGAGCCCCCGGTGACGCTGCATCCGTATGTGGACTCCTTCGGCAACCTCTGCCAGCGCCTGGTGGCACCGGCCGGCCCGCTGCGTCTTCACGGCCATGGGGTGGTGGTCGATTCCGGCCGTCCCGACCCGGTGCTGCCCGCTCTGGAGCAGCGGCCGGTGCCCGATCTGCCGGAGGACACCCTGCTGTTTCTGCTGGCCAGCCGCTTCTGCGAGTCCGATCTGCTCGCGCCCCTCGCCTGGTCCCGGTTCGAGGCGGCCCCCGGCGGCTGGGGGCGGGTGCAGGCGATCTGCGACTTCGTCCACCAGCACGTGCGCTTCGACTACGGCCGTTCCAGCCCGACGAAATCGGCCCTCCAGACCTTCGAAAGCCGGGAGGGGGTGTGCCGTGATTTCGCCCACCTGGCCATCGCCCTCTGCCGCTGCATGAACATCCCGGCGCGATACTGCACCGGTTATCTGAGCGATATCGCGGTGCCGCCGCCCCATACGGCCATGGATTTCCACGCCTGGTTCGAGGCCTACCTCGGCGACGGCTGGCATGTGTTCGATCCGCGCAACAACACCCCCCGCATCGGCCGGATCCTGATGGCCCGCGGCCGGGATGCGGCCGACGTCGCCCTCACCACCAGCTTCGGCCCGTCGGAGCTGGTGTCGTTCCAGGTGTGGACGGCATGACCTACTGCGTGGCGGTGCTTCTGGAGAGCGGCATGGTGTTCGCCTCGGATTCCCGCACCAATGCGGGGCTGGATGATTTCGCCAGTTTCTGCAAGATGACCGTGTTCGAGCGCAAGGGCGACCGGGTGCTCGTCCTGCTCAGTTCCGGCAGCCTGGCCGGGACCCAGGCGGTGATCGGTCTGCTGCGCCAGCGGGCCGAGGCCGGCGACGGGGAGCCGACGGTGTGGACGGCCCGGACGATGTTCGATGTGATGGTCCTGGTGTCGGATGCGGTGCGGGCGATCGAGCAACGCGACGGCCCCTATCTGAAGGCCTCCGGCTCCAGCTTCAATGCCTCCTTCCTGGTGGGTGGCCAGATCAGGGGCGAGGCGCCGCGGCTGTTCCGCATGTACGCGGAGGGCAATTTCATCGAGGCCGGCGAGGACACGCCCTTCCTGCAGACGGGTGAGGCGAAGTACGGCAAGCCGATCATCGACCGTGTCATCCATACCGACACGACGCTGGCGGAGGCCTCCAAGTGCGTGCTGGTCTCCTTCGACTCGACCATGCGCAGCAACCTGTCGGTGGGGATGCCCATCGACCTGCTCGTCTACGAGAAGGACCGCTTCGAGATCCTCCACCGGCGCCGCTTCAGTGAGGGGGACGCCTACTTCAGGGACCTCAGCGCCGAGTGGAGCGTGGGGGTGCGCAAGGTGTTCCGGGAGCTGCCGGAACTGGTCTGGTAGGCGGCCCGGGCCCCGCGGCCGATCCCCCTCCGTTGGTGCTGATCCACGGGATGTGGGACACCCCCCGTCTGTTCGATCCCCTGCAGCGGCTGCTGGCGGGGCGTCGCGGCCCCCTGCTGATCCCCCATCTGCCCCACCGCTTCGGGCTCACGCCGATCGAGGAGCAGGCCGACCTGCTCGGCCTCCATATCGAAGCGGCCTTCGGAGCCCAGCAGCCCATCGATCTGCTGGGCTTTTCAATGGGCGGGGTGATCGCCCGGACCTGGATCCAGCTGCGGGGCGGCCACCGGCGCACGCGGCGGCTGATCAGCGTGGGCAGCCCCCAGCAGGGCACCCTCACCGCCGGTCCCTGGCCCAGCTGGCCGCTGGCCGGCATCGCCGACCTGAAGGCGGGCAGCCCCTTGCTGGTGCGGCTCAACACCCAGCTGGCCACCCTGGAGCCCGTGGAGTGCTGCAGCTTCTACTGCCATCCGGATCTGATGGTGATGCCGGCCTGGCGTGCCGTGCTGCCGCTCGGCTCGGGCCGCTGCCTGCCGGTGCGGTACCACCACCAGCTGATGACCCACCCGGCCGCCCTGGAACCGCTTATTCACGAGCTGCTACGTCCCTAGCTTGGAGAGACAAGAGGGGTGCCGACCGTGGATCTGTTGGCCATCTCGCTGCTGGTGCGCTGGCTGCTCGGCTGGGCCCTGTGCCTGCGCATGCCCCGGCTTCCCGCCTCCAGGGTCCAGGGCCAGCCGACGGTGTCGGTGCTGATCCCGGCCCGCAACGAGGAACACACCCTGCCGAAACTGCTCGCCGCCCTGCGCCTCCAGAGCCTCACACCGCAGGAGGTGATCGTGATCGACGACCATTCCGACGACCGCACCGGCGCCATCGCCGCCGCCGCCGGGGTCACGGTGATGTGTCCGCCGCCGCTGGCCGAGGGCTGGTGCGGCAAGACCTGGGCCCTCCACCACGGCGTCCGTGCCAGCCGGGGTGAGACCCTGCTGTTTCTCGACGCCGACACCGAACCCCATCCCGAGTTCCTGCAGCGCCTCGTGGCGACCCAGCAGGAGCTGGGCGGCCTCGTTTCGGTGCAGCCCTTCCACCGCACCGAGAAGCCCTACGAGCTGCTCTCGGTGCTGTTCAACCTCGTGGGGCTGATGGCGGTGCCGATGGGCCGGGGCTGTGGGGTGGCCTTCGGGCCGGCCATGGTCACCAGCCGCAGCGACTACGACCGCATCGGCGGCCACGCGGCGGTCGCCGGCAAGGTGGTGGAGGACTGGTTCCTGGGCCACCTCTACGAGCAGGCGGGGCTGCCGGTGAGCGCCTACATCGGCCAGGGGCTGCTCGACTACCGCATGTATCCCGGGGGCTTCCAGGACATGGTGGTGGGCTTCGCCAAGAACTTCGCCACCGCCGCTGGGGAGGTGCGCTGGCTCTGGATGCTCGGCGTGATCCTGTGGATCTCCGGCCTGTTCTGGGCAGCCTGGTGTCTGCCTGCCTCCCTGCTGGGCTGGCCGATGGTGGGGGACACGGCCGTGATGCCCAACCTGTTGCTCTACGTCGCCTTTGCCGTGCAGCTGCTGGTGGTCACCCGCCGGATCGGTGACTTCGGATGGATCTGCCTCATCTTTCCGATTCCCGTGCTCTTCTTCCTGGGGGTGTTCGTTCTGGCGATCCTGAATCTCGAGCGGGGCACGATCGAATGGAAGGGCAGGCGGTTTCCGACGCGCTAGCGGTGCTGGCCTGCGCCCTGGGCTGGCTGCTGTGGTCGCTGATGGTCGGCTGGCTGGCCCACCGGCTGCCCCCGCAGGCGCTGGACCACGACACCTGGCTGACGGGACGGCGCCCCTGGCCGGAGAGCCGCAGCGGCTTCGAGAAGCGGCTCGCCATCCGCCGCTGGAAATCCCTGCTGCCCGATGCCGGCACGGCCTTCCCCGGGGGGGTGGCCAAGAACAGCCTGGTGGGCCGGGACCGCGCCACCCTCCAGCGCCTGCTGGCGGAGATCCGCCGGGCCGAGCTGGTCCATCTGGCCCTCTGGCCCTTCTGGATCGTCACGGCCCTGTGGCTGCCGCCGGCCGGGGTGCTGATCAACCTGGTGTTCGCGACCCTGTTCAACGTTCCCTGCCTCTGGCTGCAGCGCTACAACCACCTGCGGGTGGAGCGCGCCTTGCAGGGAGTGACCCGCCGTCCCGGCGAGGGCTGAGGGCTGAGGGCTCCCTCAGGGCCCCACCACTCCGCTCTCCAGGTCGAGATCCACGCCGATGCCGGCGTCCTCGGCATGGCGGGCCACCACCAGCCGGTGACGGCCGCCCTCCAGAACGAACCCGTCGCGGGCTTCGTCGAACCAGGCGAGCCGGCGCAGCGGAATCCTGATCAGCACCGGCTGGCTTCGGCCCGGCCCCAGGCTCACCCGAGCGAAGCCCGCCAGGGTGCGCTGCGGCCGCTCCACGGCCTCCCCGGGCGGCTCGACGTAGACCTGAACCACCTCGGCGGCCTCCACCGAGCCGGTGTTGGTCACCGTGACGGCCAGTTCCACCGCCGCCTCACCCCCCGCCGGGGTGGGGAGCCACGCCAGCCCCGGGTCGGTGTGGCTGAAGCGGCTGTAGGTGAGCCCGAAACCGAAGGGAAAGGCCGCCGGCCGCTTGCTGCGGGCCAGCCGCCGGTAGCCGTGCCAGAGGTCGTAGGTGATCTGCAGGGCCCGGGGATCGAACGGCGGCAGGTGGCTGGCCTCGGTGGGCACCGAAAAGGGCATCCGCCCCGACGGGGAGATCCGTCCCAGCAGCACGTCGGCGAGGGCCGCGCCACCCTGCTCACCGGGGTACCAGAGCAGCAGCAGGCCGGGCACCCGCTGCCGCCAGGCCTCGCACAGGATCGCCCCGCCGCCCATCAGCACCACCACCGTGCGCGGGTTGGCGGCGGCAACCGCCAGGATCAGGGCCTCCTGCGCCGGTGGCAGCTGCAGCACCGTGCGATCGCCGGAGGCGAAGGAGCCGCCGGCCCGGGCCGAACCGAAGCGCGTCACCCCGGCGACCATGGCCGCCACCGCCGTCCAGACCGGCAGCAGCCGGCGGCGGCCGCACAGGCGCAGCAGCCAGGCGGGGGGCGGCGCCTGGCGCAGGATCGGGGCCAGATCGCCCGGGTGGATGTGTTCCCCCTCGTGGCGCCAGTCCAGGCCCACCACCACCAGGGCCGCCTCACTGCGGGCCGCCAGGGCCGCGGCCCCGGCCGGATCGCTGCCGTCGTCGTGGTGCAGGCGCAGCTCCGGCGCCGCCGCCCGCAGTCCGGCCAGGGGCGTCACCACCGATCCCGGTGCCGGCCGGGTGTCGGAGGACCCCCGGTCCCCCAGGTTGGCGCTGTCCGCCAGCGGGCCGATCACCGCCAGCGAAGCGATGCCGGTGAGGGGCAGCACGTCGCCGACGTTCCGGAGCAGCACGATCGAGCCGGCGGCGGCGTCCCGCGCCAGCTGCCGGTGGGCGCGGCAGCCGCGCAGCGTCACCGGATAGGCGCCGGCGGGCACCGTGGCCTGGGCCAGGAGCATCCGCAGCACCGCCGCATCGATCAGGGCCTCCGGCACCCGTCCCGCCGCCACCGCCGCCGGCAGCGTGGCCGCGAAGATCATCCGGAAGGGCATCTCCAGGTCCTGGCCGGCCTCGATGGCCGCCACGCCGTCGCGGAGGCCGAAGATGAAGTCCGTGAGCACGAAGCCGCGGAAGCCCCAGCGGTCCTTGAGGATCTCCCGCAGCAGATGGGGATGCTGGCCGCACCAGGCCCCGTTGACGCTGTTGTAGGCGCTCATCACCGCCAGGGCGCCGGCCTCCACGCCGTCGCGGAACTGGGGCAGGTAGAGCTCCTGCAGCACCCGCTCACTTGCCTTCACATCGACGCGGAACCGTGCGCTGTCGATCGAGTTGAGGGCGAAATGCTTGAGGCAGGCGATGGCATGGCGCTGCACACCGCGGGTTGCCGCCGCCCCCAGGGCGCCCACGTGCACCGGGTCCTCGCCGTAGGTCTCCTGGGCCCGGCCCCAGCCAGGATGGCGCAGCAGATTCACGCAGATCCCGCCGAACAGGTTGGCCCCGAAGCTGCGCGCCTCCGCCCCCATGGCCTCGCCGATCCGCTCCTCCAGATCGACGTCCCAGCTGGCCCCGCGGCCGATCGGTGCCGGGAAGGTGGTGGCGCCGCCCTCCAGCACCACACCCCGGGGGCCATCGACGAAGTGAAGTCCGCCGATGCCCAGGCGCTCCACCACCCCGGCCGGCCAGGGGCGGCGGTGGGAGGCGTCGTGGAGGGCGATGGCCGCCAGGCCACCCCAGAACGGCGTGTCGCCGTCGAGCATGGCGAGCTTCTCGCCCAGGCTGAGCCGCTGCAGCTGGGTCCGGGCCTGCGTCTCCAGGCGACTCCAGTCGTAGCGTGTGGTCACGAATCCAGCCTAGGGGCGGGGCCTGCTGGCGACCTTTCCGCCGTGATGTGTGGATTGCGGCACACCCTCAGAGGCGTACGGGTTTCACCCTGATCGGCGCAGATTTTGTCCCTGTCGCTGATCGGAAGGGGGGGGCATCCGCCCGAAGCCAGGATCCATCCATCGTGGCGGATGAGCTTCAGGATTTTCTCCTTACGTTGTGGACAGGAAGCAGGCCTCTGACCCTCACGGATCAGCTGCAGAGTCGACAACGCTGACAACTTGCCTCGGTTTTCACTGGACTGGATGTCCAGGTGGATTCCCTCCAGCGTTTCTACTTCCCAATCCTCAACAATTTCACAACGAGATAGCACCATGGCAACTCCTGTGCAACGTTCGAAAAAGCTCCATGTCATCCACTTCGCTGAATCGGAAGGCGGCCGGTGGGATTCCGAAGGGTCCCAGCTCCTCGATCCACGGGTGATCGAGCCGCCCATGGTTGTGGCCGGTCCCGGCAGCGACAGCGGCTGGGGCTTCCACGGCCGCGCCGAACGCCTGAATGGCCGCCTGGCGATGCTGGGTTTCGGCATCGGCCTGGCGATCGAAGCCCTCACGGGCTCGGGCATCCTCCAGCAGCTGGGCTTCGGGGCCCTGCTTCCCCTGGGTTGACCACGGTGGTGGGGCGGAGGGCCCGTGATGGCTTGACTCTCCAGCCAGGGGGAGCCCATAGCGTGAGCCTGTCGCCCCCGGTGCTGGTCTGCCCCCGATGAGCCACTCCCCCACGGGCTCCGCCTGCTGCCACCCCGAGCCGGAGGCCACCACCGCGACGGCCATGGAGCGGGAGCTGGCCCATGAGCTCACCGTGTTGCGCCGCAAGCTGTCGGTGGCGGCCGTGCTCACCCTGCTGGTGGTGGCCGCCACCCTGCCCCACATGCTCGGCGTCCACCTCCAGTGGCTGCCGGGCTGGTTCACCAGCCCCTGGACCCAGCTGGTGCTGAGTTCGCCGGTGCTGTTCTGGTGTGGGCGGGAGTTCTTCACCGGCGCCTGGTCGGCCCTGCGCCGCCACAGCGCCGACATGAACACCCTGGTGGCCGCCGGCACCGGCATCGCCTGGCTGGCCTCGCTGGTGGCCACCGCCTTCCCGGAGGTGCTCACCGCCGAGGGCCTTCCGGCCGATGTGTACTACGAAACCGCCGCGGTGATCCTCACCCTGGTGCTGCTGGGCCGGTTGCTCGAAGCCCGGGCCCGCGGCCAGACCTCCGAGGCGATCCGACGGTTGCTCCAGCTCCAGCCCCCCACGGCCCGGGTGCTGCGGGAGGGGGTCGCGACGGAGATCCCCGTGGCGAAGGTGGTGGTGGGCGACCTGGTGCAGGTGCGTCCCGGCGAGAAGCTGCCCCTCGACGGGGTGGTGGTGGAGGGCAGCTCCTGGGTGGAGGAGTCGATGCTCACCGGTGAGCCCACGCCGGTGGCCAAGGGCCCCGGGGATGGGGTGATCGGCGCCTCGATGAACCGCAGCGGCAGCTTCAGCTTCCGGGTCACCCGGGTGGGTGCCAACACCATGCTGGCCCGCATCGTGGAGCTGGTGCGCCAGGCCCAGAGCTCCCACACCCAGGTGCAGCGCCTGGCGGACCAGGTGGTGGGCTGGTTCGTGCCGGTGGTCATCGCCATCGCCATCGCCACCTTCGTGCTGTGGTTCCTGGCCAGCGGCAACGTGGTGCTCTCGACGCTGTTTCTCGTCAGCGTGCTGGTGATTGCCTGCCCCTGCGCCCTGGGCCTGGCCACCCCCACGGCGATCATGGTGGCCTCCGGCAAGGGGGCCGAGAACGGCCTGATCTTCCGCAGCGCCGAGGCGCTGGAGACGGCCGGTGGGCTGCGCACCATCGTGCTCGACAAGACCGGCACCCTCACCGCCGGCCAGCCGGAGGTGACCGATTTCGAGCGCCTGCGCGGCGGCAGGCTGCCGGCCCAGAACCTCCTGGCCCTGGTGACCGCGGTGGAGTCGCGCTCGGAGCATCCCCTGGCCGAAGCGATCGTGGCCTACGCCTCGAGCCGTCATGGCGACGCGGTGCTTCCGGAGCTGGAGGCGTTCGAGGCCATGACGGGCCTTGGCGTTCTCGCCACCGTGGCCGGCCAGGAGGTGCGGGTGGGCAGCCCCCGCTGGCTGGAAGCTTCGGGCCTGGACACCGCCCCCCTCGATCCGGTGGTGGCGCGGCTGGAGCGGGCCGCCCGCAGCGTGGCCGCCATCGCGGTGGCCGGGCGGATCGAGGCCTGCTTCGGCATCGCCGATCCGATCAAGCCGGAAGCCCATGCCGCCGTGGCCGCCCTGCGCAAGCTGGGGCTGGAGGTGGTGCTGCTCAGTGGTGATGCCCGCCGCACCAGCGAGGTGGTGGCCGCCGATGTGGGCATCGTGCGGGTGATCGCCGAGGTGCTTCCCGGCGACAAGGCGGCGGTGGTGCAGCGGCTGCAGGAGCAGGGCCAGGGACCGGTGGCGATGGTGGGCGACGGGCTCAACGACGCTCCGGCCCTGGCCCGGGCGGAGGTGGGCATCGCCATGGGCACGGGCACCGATGTGGCGATCACCGCCAGTGACATCACCGTGCTCTCGGGCCATCTGGGCGGCGTACCGGCGGCGATCGAACTCAGCCGCCGCACCATGGCCACCATCCGCCAGAACCTCTTCTTCGCCTTCGCTTACAACGTGGCGGGAATCCCGATCGCCGCGGGCCTGTTGTTCCCGCTCACGGGTTGGCTGCTGAACCCGATGCTGGCGGGGGCCGCCATGGCCTTCAGCTCGGTGTCGGTGGTGAGCAATGCCCTGCGGCTGCGCCGCTTCCGGCCTGCCCATCGCTCCGTGGGGGCCGTGGCATGACGCCCCTCTCCGTCATCCCGTCTCTGGTCCTCTCGGCGCCCCTGTGGCGCACGCTTCCCCAGCCGCTGGCCCTGCGGGTGCTGGTGGCGGCGCTGGGGCTGGCCCTGATCGTCGTGGAGCTGTGGTGGTTTCTGGGCCGCCATGGCGGTGGCGTGGTGGCCAGCGAAGGGGAGCAGGGGGTCCAGGAGATCACCATCGCCGTGGATGGCGGCTACACCCCGTCCCAGATCCGGGTGAAGGCGGGCCGGCCCGTGGTGCTCCGCTTCCACCGCACCGATCCGAGCGGCTGTGTGGCCCAGGTGATCTTTCCGGACTTCCAGCGCACCCTCGACCTCCCCCTGGGGGTCACCACCAGCATCGAGCTGCTGCCCAGCCGACCGGGGCCTTACCCGTTCCACTGCGGCATGAACATGGTGCGCGGCAGCATCGAAGCCGAATGAGCGATCAGACAGCCCCGCCCCGGGGCCGGCGATAGCCACCTTGGCTGCTGATCCAATCGGTTGACATTTCTTCTGCTTTGATGCTGCAGATTGCATAGGGGCTGAGGAGCAAAAGGCCCTGATAGGGTGGGTTCCAATGATCAACGCATCATGAAGAGTCTCTTCAACGAAATTTACAACCTCAACATGTTCAAGCACACTCTTTCTCGCCCTCTCGCCAGGGCTTTCCAGCACGCAACGGTTCTTTTTGTTGCCCTTCCCGTTCTGGCGACATCCCCTGAGGCCTTGGCCCAGGGCAATCCCTGGGGATCCCCCACGCAGCAGCCCCAGCCCCAGCCCCAGAATTCCCCCTGGGGTGGCGGCGGGGGATCCACGGCTCCTGGCTACGGCCGACCGAACGGCAGATCCCTGACGTTCCCCATCCAGGGGGTGGTTTGTGACGGCTCCGTGAGCGTCTGTTTCAATGCCGGCGGTGCCGCCCTGGCGGAAACGGAGCAGGAATTCGGCCGCCGTGCGCGCCGCAATCTGGAAAACAATCTGGTCAACAATCCGATCGTCGATGTCACCTTCGCCAATGGCCGCTATTGCAACTTCAACCTGCGCGGTTGCTGGACGAACAACCAGCGCACCTCCTACGACCCACGGCTGAATCCCTGGCTGTTCGGCTCCAATCCCGGGGGCGGCAACCAGGGCGGCCAGGGAACGGTGATCGGAGGCTCCGGATCCACCTGGGGACCGGGCAACGGCCTCAACCCTGGACAGCAACCCATTAACAGCTTCCGCCCCCCGTTCACCCGCACCCGCCAGAGCGGCACCTGCGCCTGGACCAACGCCGGGATCTCCATTTACAACGGCACCTGCCGCTACGAGATCGTCCAGAACAACGTCAATGGCTCCAAGACCCTGGCCTTCACCTTCGACAGGCTGCCGGTCTCGAACCCGCTGCGCACCATTCGTTTCACGGCCCAGGGCAACAACCCCTGGAACATCCTTCTGCCGAACGGTTCCTCGGCCGCCGTTCAGTCCACGGTCAACGCCAACCAGTACAGCACCAACATCCAGCTGGGCTGGAGCAACGTGTTCAGCCTGGGCTTCCGAAGCTCCACCCAGGCCACCACGGCCCAGTTGAACCAGGCCCTGCAGCCGGTGGATGCCTATGGCCAGGTGCTGCAGGGCAGCGATTCCGAAGGATTGGGTCAGGCCCTGGGCGGGTTGCTGCAGCAGCTGTTCGGCGGCCAGTGAGGTCGCTCAGCCCGCCACCGGACCCAGACCCTCGCCGGCGTTGCTGAAGTAGCGGCGCAGGTTCACGCCCGCCTCGTGGGCGGCGATGGTGACCTGGAGTTTCTGCTCGGCGTCGAGGCCATCCCAGAAGGCATGGAACAGGTCGAGGGAGGCCTTGGCCGTCCCCACCACCCCCACCAGGGCCATCGGCGCCGCCAGCCAGGGGAACACCAGCAGCACCACCGAGAGCACGGCCCCCACGGCCACGCCGGTCCGGGCCGATTCCAGGCTCGTGGCCAGCACCAGCCGCACCTGGGTCAACCGGTCGATCTCGCCCCGCTTGCGCAGGGCTTCGGTGCGCAGGGCGCTGAGGAGCGCCTGGTAGGTGGCGTAGAGCAGCACCCCGCCGACAGTCGATTCCGAGACGAATTCACCGCCGCTGAAGGCGCCGCCGTTGCGGTTCAGATCCACCGAGGCCAGCCCCGCCAGGGGGGCCGCTTCCCAGCCGGCCCGGGGGATGCGGAAGGGATCGTGCTCGCGGGTCATGGCCTTCGGGACGAATGGCTTCCAGCCTGCCGTCACCGGGGGGCTGGGCGCAATGGCGGCTCACCCCGACAGCGGCGGCAGCTGGCCGGAGGTGGAGAACTGGTAGTTCCAGCTGCGGCTGGCATCGAAGGTCTGGTTGGTGAACAGGTCGGTGTAGATGGCGTTCCAGTTGGAGATCCCCCCGTCGCCCATGCCGATCGCCTGCACGTTCACGTTGCTGGCGCCGGCCCTGGCGGCCACGGTGTCGAGGGTGTTGTTGAGGGAGGTCTGGGCCTGGGCCCAGATGTCGACGCCGGCAGCCGTCGGCACCCGGATCGGGGTGCCGCTGCTGGTGTAGCGCAGTCCCGAGCTGAGGATCGGATCGCCGTCGAGCCAGGAGCTGGTGGGCAAGGCAACATTGGTGCCGGTCCAGCCCTGGCCGAAATCGGGCCGGTTGTCCCACCAGGGTCGCCGTTCTGGGCGGCCGTCGGTGATCATCGCCACCGACACGATCGTGTCGAGGGCGACGTTGGGCAGTTCCTTCACGAGCAGCCGGTCAAGGGCCACCAGGGCCCCGAGCATCTCGGTGCCGCTGTAGCGGTTGCCGCTGGTGCCGGGGGCTGTGTAGGCATCGAGGGAATTGGGCGCCGGTAGACCGCGGGCGATCCAGTCGGGGCTGGTGGTGGCCCCGTAGGTGACGTCGGGGGTCTGGGTGAGGAGCACATCCCGGGCCAGCAGTTCGCCGAAGTTGGGATTGCTGCCGGTGAAGGTGACCTCGCTGTGGGTGACGAGATAGCCGAAATCGATGGTGTGGATCGTGATCGACTTGGCATTGGTGCTGCTGCCGTCGGTGGGATCGTCCACCAGTTCGTAGTTGAGGATTTCGGAGGCGAGGGTCTGGCTGCTCGTCAGATTGGTGTCATCGAGGAAGGGCTGGAAGGTGGAGCTGCCCTTGAGGGTGTAGCCGTAGCCGGCAGCAGCCAGGGCCGATTTGAGGGTTTCGAAGGCCAGCCGGTTCTGGGCCTCGATCCTGGTCACGCCGCTGGGGTCGCTGCCCTTCATCGAAGTGGAGTTGTCGAGCAGCAGGTAGAAGTCGACGTGCCGTGGTGCCGGCACCTGAGGGTTGGGCGTAATGGCCAGGTTGTCGTAATCGATGGTCACCGTGGCTGGGTTGCTGATGGCCCCCTGCAGGTCCCTGATCGTGTACTGGATCGGGGTGGGATCGCCGATGAAGCCGCTCAGGGGGGTGAAGCTGATCTCCTGGGTGGCGGTGTTGACGCTCCAGGTGCCTTCCCCGGCCACCAGCAGCGACTGACCCGGCCCCGCACTGCCCACGATCGTGATCGAAGCGGGATCCAGGGGGGAATCGAGGTCGCTGTCGTTGTAGGTGATCTGGACCCTCGCGGTGGTCCCCGCTGCGGGTCGGATGGGTCCGCCGAAGACGTCGTCCCCGGCCACCGGTGGGTCGTTGACCGGCGTGACGGTGATCGAAAGGGTGGAGGAATCGTTGGGCCCTGAGCCGTCGGTGACGGCGTAGGAGATCAGGGGAACGGTGCCGTTGTAGTTGGCGGCCGGGGAGAAAGAATAGGAGCCGTTGGCGGCGATGGTGAGGCTGCCGACACCGGCGATGGTGATGGGGCTGCCGAGGGGGAAGGGACCGCTCTGGCCGGCGATGGAGAAGGACGCGATCGAGACCGGGCCATCGGGACTGGTGGTGCCACTCAGGAGGCTGCCGGTGGTGGTGCCGCTGTCCTCGGCGATGGAGAGGGTTTCGTTGGCGTCGCTGAAGTCGTCGTTGACCGGCGTGACGGTGATGGAGACGGTGTCGGAGTCAGAGAGGGGGGTGCCGCCACTGTCGGTGGAGAGAACGGTGAGGGTATCGGCGCCGTTGAAGTTGGGGTTGGGCAGATAGGAAAGGGTGGCGAGGGCGGCATTGATCTGGGCCTGGCTGCCACTGAGGGTGAGGCTGCTGGTGCCATTGCCCCCATTGCTGATGGTGGCGCCATTGAGGGCGCCAATGGTCAGGATGCCGCTGGCAACCGTTAATCGCGTGCTGGCGAGATTGCCATCGACATCATTAACGGAAATGACATTGGCCCCGTTAAAGAAAAGGGAGGTCTCTTCATCGATGCTCTGGCCCGCCGGGACGGTGTTGACGGGCGGATCGTTGACCGGCGTGACGGTGATCGAAAGGGTGGAGGAGTCGTTGAGGCCAGAACCGTCGGTGACGGCGTAGGTGATCAGGGGAACGGTGCCGTTGTAGTTGGCGGCCGGTGAGAAGGAATAGGAGCCGTTGGCGGCGATGGTGAGGCTGCCGACGCCGGC